>NZ_JAVFVX010000630.1:0-238 GCF_033441795.1 Streptomyces sp. ADMS
TACCGGGCCAGCACCTTGCTCACCGCCGGAGTCAGCGCCGCCGCCAGCCGGGCCGGTGGCGGGCGTTCGGCGTCCCGGAGAGCCTCGGCGGCGGCCAGGACCACCTCCCGTTTGCCCTTGTTCTTCGGTACGCCGGCGGCGGCACGCTCGTACAGCAGCGCGCCTTCCTCCAGCACCAGTTCCGTGTCGATCCCGGCCGGGATCTTGATGCCCGCGTGGTGCCGCCAGGTGCCGATCG
>NZ_JAVFVX010000631.1:0-237 GCF_033441795.1 Streptomyces sp. ADMS
GCCCGCGGTGCAGACCCTGCGCACCGTGCTGCTGCAGAACTACACCCGCACCACCACGAGGGGCGGGCGCGAGGCCGTGGCCCGGCGCACCAGGACCGAGGAGGGCGGTGACGGGCTTCCGCCCGGCCATCTGCGCATCGCTTCCCCCTACGACCTCGACACCCGCTGGTCCGCCAAGCGCGACACCTTCTGGAACGGGTTCAAGCTGCACGTGAGCGAGAGCTGCACGGACGCGCC
>NZ_JAVFVX010000632.1:0-237 GCF_033441795.1 Streptomyces sp. ADMS
CTGCTCGGACGCTGATGCCCAGGTGGGCGGCGACCTCCGGGTACCCCCAGAGCTGCTGGTCGTCGGCCATCGTGTCCTCCTCGTTCATCGGTGATGAGCGTACGCAACGCGCCGGTGGGCGTACGGCAAAGCCGCCCCTGCCTGATCGGCGCGGGGCGGCCTTTGCGGTTGCGGTTAGAACCCGGCGAGACGATTGGAGAGGTCGAGGGCGGCGGTGGCCACTGCGAGGGCGGCGCA
>NZ_JAVFVX010000633.1:0-237 GCF_033441795.1 Streptomyces sp. ADMS
CAGGCGCCGAGCCCTCTCCGAGGTTTCGGGGAGGCTTCGGGGAGCCCTCCGGGAATGCCGTCTGACCTGCGGGTTTCGCGCCGGGGCGGTCAGGGGTGCCGGCGAGGCCGACGAGGGCGTCCTGTTGTGCGGTCGGGCCCTCGCTTCGGGGGGCGGGAGGCGTCAGAGCGGGCCGCGCGGGTAGATCGAGGGCTCGGGGAGCGTTCGGCGAAGCCTCGGCGAGCCCTCGGGTAGGGG
>NZ_JAVFVX010000634.1:0-237 GCF_033441795.1 Streptomyces sp. ADMS
ACAGCGGCTACCTCGGCGCGGCGGCCACCCCGACCCGGCTCTCCGACGCCGACGTCGCCGTGGGCTCCGACGGCTCGATCACCCTTCCGATCACCCTCGACGCGATGTCCGCGTACCAGGTGATCGTCTCCCCGGGCGGCACCGGCAGCACCACCGCTTCCGACAACACCTGGTCGGCCAGTTACGAGGCCGAGAACGCCACCCTCAGCGGCAGCGGATACAACATCAACACCGAGG
>NZ_JAVFVX010000635.1:0-237 GCF_033441795.1 Streptomyces sp. ADMS
ACAGCGGCTACCTCGGCGCGGCGGCCACCCCGACCCGGCTCTCCGACGCCGACGTAGCCGTGGGTTCCGACGGCTCGATCACCCTTCCCATCACCCTCGACGCCATGTCCGCGTACCAGGTGATCGTCTCCCCGGGCGGCACCGGCAGCACCACCGCCTCCGACAGCACCTGGTCGGCCAGCTACGAGGCCGAGAACGCCACCCTCAGCGGCAGCGGATACAACATCAACACCGAGG
>NZ_JAVFVX010000636.1:0-237 GCF_033441795.1 Streptomyces sp. ADMS
CAGGCGCCGAGCCCTCTCCGAGGTTTCGGGGAGGCTTCGGGGAGCCCTCCGGGAAAGCCGTCTGACCTGCGGGTTTCGCGCCGAGTCGATCAGGGGTGCCGACGAGGCCGACGAGGGCGTCCTGTTGTGCGGTCGGGCCCTCGCTTCGGAGGGCGGGAGGCGTCAGAGCGGGCCGCGCGGGCAGATCGAGGGCTCGGGGAGCGTTCGGCGAAGCCTCGGCGAGCCCTCGGGTAGGGG
>NZ_JAVFVX010000637.1:0-237 GCF_033441795.1 Streptomyces sp. ADMS
GGCGCGTCCGTGCAGCTCTCGCTCACGTGCAGCTTGAACCCGTTCCAGAAGGTGTTGCGCTTGGCGGACCAGCGGGTGTCGGGGTCGTAGGGGGAGGCGATGCGCAGATGGCCGGGCGGGAGCCCGTCACCGCCCTCCTCGGTCCTGGTGCGGCGGGCCACGACCTCGCGCCCGCCCCTCGCGGTGGTGCGGGTGTAGTTCTGCAGCAGCACGGTGCGCAGGGTCTGCACCGCGGGC
>NZ_JAVFVX010000638.1:0-236 GCF_033441795.1 Streptomyces sp. ADMS
TGGAGCGGCACGATCCCCTGGATCAAGCCCGCCAGCCGGCCCCGCAAGGGCGGGTTCAAGCAGTCGGCCGAGTTCATCACCTGGGGCGTCAAGGGCAGCCTCGAAAAGGACCGGGACCTCTACCTGCCCGGCCACTTCGTCGCCTCCCAGCCCCGTAAGGACCGCGTCCACATCACCCAGAAGCCGGTCGAGATCATGCAGCAGCTCGTGCAGATCTGCCCCGAAGGCGGCACCGT
>NZ_JAVFVX010000639.1:0-236 GCF_033441795.1 Streptomyces sp. ADMS
GGCAAGGGCGCGAACCTGGCCGAGATGACCCGGATGGGCCTGCCGGTCCCGCCAGGCTTCACCGTGACCACCGACGCCTGCCGGGCCTTCCTGGCCACCGGCAGCGAGCCGGACGGTCTGGGCCGTGAGATCTCCGCGCACCTGACCGCTCTGGAGCAGGCCGCAGGACGACGGCTGGGGCAGCCCGACGACCCGCTGCTGCTGTCCGTCCGCTCCGGGGCACGGTTCTCCATGCC
>NZ_JAVFVX010000063.1:0-47036 GCF_033441795.1 Streptomyces sp. ADMS
TTCCTGGGCGTGAGGGAACCCGCCCCCGCATCCCCGGACCACGGACACGATCCGTCGGCGCCGGACGCGGAGTGAACGCGGGCCACCAGAGCGCCCGACACCGTCGGGGCGTTCGACTGAGCATGGGTCCTGGCAACAGGACTCGTTCCCGCTCAGTCTTCGGGAACCGTTAGCGTGAAGATCACGGGGTGTACGAGGGGGCGGGGGACGGATGAGGGACAGCGGCGTACGGCATATAGGGCGCCTACAGCGGGGGGTCCGGCCGGTCGTGGTGACCGCCGCGCTGTGCGTGGCGATGTCGGCGTGCAGTTTCTCCGATGAACCCGACGACGGGGGCGCCGGGCAGACCCCTGGCGCGGGCCGCCTCGACGCCCGTACGGCCGCCGCTCTTGCCGCTGTCGAGAAGGCCACCGAGCGGGCCGGTTCCGCCCGGGTCAGCTCCTCCTCCGTCATGGGCGACCTGCTCTCCATGCGGACGGCCGGCGTCCTCGGCTGGGCCGGCGAGCCGGTCGGCAGGCTCAGCATCACCTACACCGGCGGGGAGCTGGCCGAGTCCATGCGGGCGCTCAACAGCTCGTCCATGGAGGCCCGGCTGCTGCCCGACGCCTACTACGCCAAGGTCGGCGACAAGTTCGCCGCCCAGATGCGGGGCAAGCACTGGATCAGGTATGGCTACGACGACCTGGCGGACCTGCCCGGCGGCTCGGGAACGTATCTGAAGGACCAACTGCGCAACACCGCCCCGATCCAGCCGGTCGAGCTCCTGCTTGCCTCCGGTGACGCCCGCAGGGCCGGGACTGAGACGGTGCGGGGGGAGCGTACGACGCACTACTCGGGGACGGTGGACGTGGCGGCCCTGGCCGACTCCGCCCTCAGGGACCAGCTCGTCCAGGCCGGCGTCACCACCGAGACGGTCGACATCTGGGTCAACGACCGGAACCTGCTGGTCAAGAAGGTCGAGCAGGGTGAGCTGTCGAGCGGGCGGATGTCCTCGACGGCCTACTACAGCGCGTATGGCGTGAAGGCGACGGTCAAGGCGCCGGAGGGCGGGGACACCGCTGACTTCAAGGACCTGTTGGGGAATTCAGGAGCCTCGTCCGCCTCACCGGGTTAGGCTCACGGTCGTTTCTGTGAATCGACCGTGTGTTCACAATGTTCCTTGGGGGGAATCATGGGTGCTTCTTCTGTACGTGTAGGTCTCGCTGTGCTGCTTATCGGCACGGGCGCCGTCGCCTGTTCCAAGGGGGACACCGAGGAGTCGCCGAAGATGACGCCGGCTGCGGCTGTCGCCAAGGCGGCGAAGAACGTGGAGGACATCACCTCCCTCAGTTACCGGATGACCGGCAAGACGCCCGAGGAGGGCCGGGTCGAGGCCGATGCCAAGATGCGGCTCAAGCCCGACGTGGCCATGAGCATGAAGATCACGGCCCTCGACCAGGGCGCGGACGGCACCGCCGAGATCCGTCTCGTCGACAAGGCGATGTTCATAGGCGGGGGCGCGGCCGCCGCCAAGGAGATGGACGGCAAGAGCTGGATCAAGTTCGACCTGGGCGCGCTGGGCGAGGCGGGCGGCGGCGAGTCCCTCGGGGCCGCCGGACAGGCCGACAAGAACCCCGCCCAGGAGTCCACCTTCCTCACCGGCTCCAAGGACGTGAAAGAGGTCGGCACTGAGACCGTGGACGGGGTGAAGACCACCCACTACCAGGGCACGGTCTCCCTCGACGAGTTCCGCGAGTCCCTCAAGGCCGAGGACAAGGCGACCCGCGAGCAGCGCGAGAAGAGCCTTGAGCAGTACGAGAAGCTGGGCATCGAGAAGTTCACGATGGACATGTGGATCGGCGAGGACGAGCTCACCAAGCAGTTCCGTATGCGCGGTCAGGCCGACAAGGGCCCCCTGGACATGACCATCACCTTCGACGACCTCAACAAGTCGGTGACGATCGCCGCCCCGCCCGCCGAGGACGTCATGGATCTGGCGGCGATGATGAAGGACGCCCAGGCAGGCTGAGCCACCCGTAGCTGCTCCGTTCGGGCGGATTTGCTTGTCGGCGAGCCGTTCACGTACTCTCATGCAGAAGCCAAAGACCGCTGGTCGTCGCTGTGTCCTCGCAAGAGGGCTTGGTGGCCGAAGGATCCGCTGTACTGCGGACGACCCGCGCAGGTGACTGTGGAAGTGCTCCCGGACGGACTCCGCTCACGGAATTCGTTTGGTCGAGTTCACGCCCCGTGCGCCTGCGCCGGGGCGTTTCGCTTTCCCAGCCTCCTTGCGAGCGGTCCTCATCACCCGGAAGGAGGCCACGCTCATGGCAAGGCCCGACAAGGCTGCCGCGGTAGCCGAGCTCGCGGACCAGTTCCGCAGCTCGAACGCCGCCGTGCTGACCGAGTACCGGGGTCTCACCGTGGCGCAGCTCAAGACGCTGCGTCGTTCGCTCGGTGAAGACGCCCAGTACGCCGTGGTGAAGAACACGCTGACCAAGATCGCGGCCAACGAGGCCGGGATCTCCACGCTGGACGACCTGTTCAACGGTCCGACAGCGGTTGCCTTCATCTCCGGTGACCCGGTGACGTCGGCGAAGGGTCTTCGTGACTTCGCCAAGGACAACCCGAACCTCGTCATCAAGGGCGGTGTCCTTGACGGCAAGGCGCTGTCCGCCGACGAGATCAAGAAGCTTGCGGACCTCGAGTCCCGCGAGGTTCTGCTCAGCAAGCTGGCGGGTGCCTTCAAGGGCAAGCAGTCTCAGGCTGCTCAGCTCTTCCAGGCGCTTCCCTCGAAGCTCGTCCGCACCGTGGACGCTCTTCGCGCCAAGCAGGCCGAGCAGGGCGGTGCCGAGTAATTCGGCTCGCGAAATGACCGCCGCCGCCTGAGGCGGAGGTCGTAGCGGGCCGAACGTACGCCCGCCAGACATGTACATCCCGGCACCAGCCGAATTAGTGGAAGGAAGCCATCGTGGCTCTCACCCAGGACGAACTGCTCGCCGAGTTCGAGACCATGACCCTCATCCAGCTTTCCGAGTTCGTGAAGGCGTTCGAGGAGAAGTTCGACGTCACCGCCGCCGCGGCCGTCGCCGTTGCCGCCCCCGGTGCCCCGGGTGCCCCGGTCGAGGCCGCTGAGGAGCAGGACGAGTTCGACGTCGTCCTCACGGGCGCCGGCGAGAAGAAGATCCAGGTCATCAAGGTCGTGCGTGAGCTGACCTCGCTGGGTCTGAAGGAGGCCAAGGACCTCGTGGACGGCGCCCCGAAGCCCGTTCTCGAGAAGGTCGCCAAGGAGGCCGCCGAGAAGGCTGCCGAGTCCCTCAAGGCCGCCGGCGCCTCCGTCGAGGTCAAGTAACTCGACTTGCGGCTGACGCGGGGCTATCCGTAGCCCTGTAACGCTGACGCAGCGAAGAGCGATCATCCATCTGGGTGGTCGCTCTTCGGCGTTCGAGGGGTCGGTTCGTGGCTGCCTTGCAGGCTTGGTGACGGCGAGTAAGGTGATCTTCGTCGTGCCTCCGAACGCCCCTGGTGACGTGCCGCACGTGACGATGGCAGCACCGGGTTTGGGTATGGAGGCCTTGACGAACTGCACGTAGCGCGCAATTCTCAGGACGCGTCGTCACAACGATCCGGATCCGAGGCATGGATCGGTGGCGAAGAGGGAAGTATCGATGTGCATCGAGGGCGTGGCTTGCAGCAGGGGTTGAGAGCAACGAGGGTCTTCAAAAACCCGCGCTGGACATCAGTGGGCCAATTGGCTACACTGACCCTTTGCGCTGCCTGTTAGCTGCCTCCTGCCCGTCACCAGGGGCATGCCCTCGCTTGAGCACCGACGATCGGACCTTCTCCGACCTGGCCTTTTCCGGCTGGATCGTGAATGCCCGTCTCTGTGCCCCTGTGGGGGGCCGGTACGCGCGTAGTGAGTCCGAGCCCTCGGAAGGACCCCCTCTTGGCCGCCTCGCGCACTGCCTCCGCGAATACGAACTACGGCGCCAGCACTGCCCCGCTGCGCATCTCCTTTGCAAAGATCAAGGAGCCTCTCGAGGTTCCGAACCTCCTTGCGCTGCAAACCGAGAGCTTCGACTGGCTGCTCGGTAACGCCGCGTGGAAGGCTCGTGTCGAGGCGGCTCTGGACAGCGGACAGGACGTCCCCACCAAGTCCGGTCTGGAGGAGATCTTCGAGGAGATCTCCCCGATCGAGGACTTCTCCGGGTCGATGTCCCTGACGTTCCGCGACCACCGCTTCGAGCCTCCGAAGAACTCGATCGACGAGTGCAAGGACCGTGACTTCACGTACTCCGCGCCCCTCTTCGTCACGGCCGAGTTCACCAACAACGAGACCGGTGAGATCAAGTCCCAGACGGTCTTCATGGGCGACTTCCCGCTCATGACCAACAAGGGCACCTTCGTCATCAACGGCACCGAGCGTGTCGTGGTGTCGCAGCTGGTCCGTTCGCCGGGTGTCTACTTCGACTCCTCCATCGACAAGACGTCCGACAAGGACATCTTCGCGTCCAAGGTGATCCCCTCCCGGGGTGCCTGGCTGGAGATGGAGATCGACAAGCGCGACATGGTCGGTGTCCGCATCGACCGCAAGCGCAAGCAGTCCGTCACCGTCCTCCTCAAGGCTCTCGGCTGGACGACCGAGCAGATCCTGGAGGAGTTCGGCGAGTACGAGTCGATGCGCGCCACCCTGGAGAAGGACCACACCCAGGGCCAGGACGACGCGCTGCTCGACATCTACCGCAAGCTCCGTCCTGGCGAGCCGCCGACCCGTGAGGCCGCGCAGACGCTTCTGGAGAACCTGTACTTCAACCCGAAGCGTTACGACCTCGCCAAGGTCGGCCGTTACAAGGTCAACAAGAAGCTGGGCGGCGAGGCCCCGCTGAACGCCGGTGTGCTGACCGTCGAGGACATCATCTCGACGATCAAGTACCTGGTGAAGCTGCACGCCGGTGAGACCGAGACCGTTGGCGACAACGGCACGACGATCGTCGTCGAGACCGACGACATCGACCACTTCGGCAACCGTCGTCTGCGCAACGTCGGCGAGCTCATCCAGAACCAGGTCCGTACGGGTCTGGCGCGTATGGAGCGTGTCGTCCGCGAGCGCATGACGACCCAGGACGTCGAGGCGATCACGCCGCAGACCCTGATTAACATCCGGCCGGTCGTCGCCTCCATCAAGGAGTTCTTCGGCACCAGCCAGCTGTCGCAGTTCATGGACCAGAACAACCCGCTGTCGGGTCTCACCCACAAGCGCCGTCTGTCGGCTCTTGGCCCGGGTGGTCTCTCCCGTGAGCGGGCCGGCTTCGAGGTCCGTGACGTGCACCCCTCGCACTACGGCCGCATGTGCCCGATCGAGACCCCTGAAGGCCCGAACATCGGTCTGATCGGCTCGCTCGCCTCCTACGGCCGGGTCAACGCGTTCGGCTTCGTCGAGACCCCGTACCGCAAGGTCGTCGAGGGTGTCGTCACCGACGACGTCGACTACCTGACCGCCGACGAAGAGGACCGCTTCGTCATCGCGCAGGCCAACGCGATCCTCTCCGAGGACATGCGCTTCGAGGAGTCCCGCGTTCTCGTCCGCCGCCGTGGCGGCGAGATCGACTACATCCCGGGCGACGACGTCGACTACATGGATGTCTCGCCGCGTCAGATGGTGTCCGTCGCGACCGCGATGATCCCCTTCCTGGAGCACGACGACGCCAACCGTGCCCTCATGGGCGCGAACATGATGCGCCAGGCCGTGCCGCTGATCACCGCCGAGGCCCCCCTCGTCGGTACGGGCATGGAGTACCGCTGCGCGGTCGACGCCGGTGACGTCATCAAGGCCGAGAAGGCGGGTGTCGTCCAGGAGGTCTCCGCGGACTACATCACCGTCGCCAACGACGACGGTACGTACACCACGTACCGCGTCGCGAAGTTCTCGCGCTCCAACCAGGGCACCTCGGTCAACCAGAAGGTTGTCGTGGACGAGGGCGACCGGATCGTCGAGAACCAGGTTCTCGCCGACGGGCCGGCCACCCAGGAAGGCGAGATGGCGCTGGGCAAGAACCTGCTCGTCGCCTTCATGCCGTGGGAGGGTCACAACTACGAGGACGCGATCATCCTGTCGCAGCGCCTCGTCCAGGACGACGTCCTCTCCTCGATCCACATCGAGGAGCACGAGGTCGACGCCCGTGACACCAAGCTCGGCCCCGAGGAGATCACCCGGGACATCCCGAACGTCTCCGAGGAGGTCCTCGCCGACCTCGACGAGCGCGGCATCATCCGTATCGGTGCCGAGGTCGTCGCCGGTGACATCCTCGTCGGCAAGGTCACGCCGAAGGGCGAGACCGAGCTGACCCCCGAGGAGCGTCTGCTCCGCGCGATCTTCGGTGAGAAGGCGCGCGAAGTCCGTGACACCTCGCTGAAGGTGCCGCACGGCGAGATCGGCAAGGTCATCGGCGTCCGCGTCTTCGACCGTGAGGAAGGCGACGAGCTGCCGCCGGGCGTGAACCAGCTGGTTCGCGTCTACGTGGCGCAGAAGCGCAAGATCACGGACGGTGACAAGCTCGCCGGCCGCCACGGCAACAAGGGTGTTATCTCGAAGATCCTTCCGATCGAGGACATGCCGTTCCTCGAGGACGGAACTCCGGTCGACATCATCCTCAACCCGCTGGGTGTGCCGTCCCGAATGAACCCGGGACAGGTTCTGGAGATCCACCTCGGCTGGCTCGCCAGTCGCGGCTGGGACGTCTCCGGCCTCGCGGACGACTGGGCGCAGCGCCTCCAGGCCATCGAGGCCGACGTGGTCGCCCCCGGCACCAACGTCGCCACCCCCGTCTTCGACGGTGCGCGTGAGGACGAGCTGGCGGGTCTGCTGAACCACACGATCCCGAACCGCGACGGCTCGCGCATGGTGCTGCCGACCGGTAAGGCGCCGCTGTTCGACGGCCGCTCCGGCGAGCCGTTCCCGGAGCCCGTCTCCGTCGGTTACATGTACATCCTCAAGCTCCACCACCTGGTCGACGACAAGCTGCACGCGCGTTCGACCGGTCCGTACTCGATGATCACCCAGCAGCCGCTGGGTGGTAAGGCCCAGTTCGGTGGCCAGCGCTTCGGTGAGATGGAGGTGTGGGCGCTGGAGGCATACGGCGCCGCGTACGCCCTCCAGGAGCTGCTGACCATCAAGTCCGACGACGTGACCGGCCGCGTGAAGGTCTACGAGGCCATCGTCAAGGGCGAGAACATCCCCGAGCCCGGCATCCCCGAGTCCTTCAAGGTGCTCATCAAGGAGATGCAGTCTCTCTGCCTCAACGTGGAGGTGCTGTCCAGTGACGGTATGTCCATCGAAATGCGTGACACCGACGAGGACGTCTTCCGCGCGGCGGAGGAGCTCGGCATCGACCTGTCCCGGCGTGAGCCGAGCAGCGTCGAAGAGGTCTGACGGGAGTTTCGGCAGGCCTTGAGCGATCAAGGCCTGCCGGCCCCAGGACCCCCGTATCAGACCCCATGACTTACAACCCTGAGAGGGATTGACGCATAGTGCTCGACGTCAACTTCTTCGACGAGCTCCGGATCGGTCTGGCCACCGCTGACGACATCCGTCAGTGGAGCCACGGCGAGGTCAAGAAGCCCGAGACGATCAACTACCGCACGCTCAAGCCCGAAAAGGACGGACTCTTCTGCGAGAAGATCTTCGGTCCGACCCGGGACTGGGAGTGCTACTGCGGCAAGTACAAGCGTGTCCGCTTCAAGGGCATCATCTGTGAGCGCTGTGGCGTCGAGGTCACGCGCGCCAAGGTGCGCCGTGAGCGGATGGGCCACATCGAGCTCGCCGCTCCCGTCACCCACATCTGGTACTTCAAGGGCGTTCCGTCGCGGCTGGGCTACCTGCTCGACCTTGCCCCGAAGGACCTTGAGAAGGTCATCTACTTCGCGGCGTACATGATCACGTACGTCGACGACGAGCGCCGTACTCGTGACCTGCCCTCCCTGGAGGCGCACGTCTCCGTCGAGCGGCAGCAGATCGAGAACCGGCGTGACTCCGACCTCGAAGCCCGCGCCAAGAAGCTGGAAAGCGACCTGGGCGAGCTGGAGGCCGAGGGCGCCAAGGCCGACGTACGCCGCAAGGTGCGCGAAGGTGCCGAGCGGGAGATGAAGCAGCTGCGGGACCGTTCGCAGCGCGAGATCGACCGGCTCGACGAGGTGTGGGCCCGGTTCAAGAACCTCAAGGTCCAGGACCTGGAGGGCGACGAGCTGCTCTACCGCGAGCTGCGCGACCGCTTCGGGACCTACTTCGACGGTTCGATGGGTGCCGCGGCGCTGCAGAAGCGCCTGGAGTCCTTCGACCTGGACGAGGAGGCCGAGCGCCTCCGCGAGATCATCCGTACCGGCAAGGGCCAGAAGAAGACCCGTGCGCTGAAGCGGCTGAAGGTCGTGTCTGCCTTCCTGCAGACCTCCAACAGCCCCAAGGGCATGGTCCTCGACTGCGTCCCGGTCATCCCGCCGGACCTTCGCCCGATGGTGCAGCTGGACGGTGGCCGCTTCGCGACCTCCGACCTGAACGACCTGTACCGCCGTGTGATCAACCGGAACAACCGTCTGAAGCGGCTTCTCGACCTCGGTGCGCCCGAGATCATCGTGAACAACGAGAAGCGCATGCTTCAGGAGGCCGTCGACGCACTGTTCGACAACGGTCGTCGTGGCCGTCCGGTCACCGGTCCGGGCAACCGCCCGCTGAAGTCCCTGAGTGACATGCTCAAGGGCAAGCAGGGTCGTTTCCGTCAGAACCTGCTCGGCAAGCGTGTGGACTACTCCGCGCGTTCCGTGATCGTCGTCGGTCCGCAGCTGAAGCTGCACCAGTGCGGTCTGCCGAAGGCCATGGCGCTGGAGCTCTTCAAGCCGTTCGTGATGAAGCGCCTGGTCGACCTGAACCACGCGCAGAACATCAAGAGCGCCAAGCGCATGGTGGAGCGCGGCCGCACGGTCGTGTACGACGTCCTCGAAGAGGTCATCGCCGAGCACCCGGTTCTGCTGAACCGTGCTCCCACCCTGCACCGCCTCGGCATCCAGGCCTTCGAGCCGCAGCTGGTCGAGGGCAAGGCCATCCAGATCCACCCGCTCGTCTGCACCGCGTTCAACGCGGACTTCGACGGTGACCAGATGGCCGTCCACCTGCCGCTCTCCGCGGAGGCGCAGGCCGAGGCCCGCATCCTGATGCTGTCCTCGAACAACATCCTCAAGCCCGCCGACGGCCGTCCGGTGACGATGCCGACCCAGGACATGGTCCTCGGTCTGTTCTTCCTCACCACCGACGGTGAACTGCGTGACGTCAAGGGCGAGGGCCGCGCGTTCGGCTCCTCCGCCGAGGCGATCATGGCGTTCGACGCCGGCGAGCTGGCGCTCCAGTCGGCCGTCGACATCCGCTTCCCGGTGGGCACCATCCCGCCGCGCGGCTGGACCCCGCCGGCCCGCGAGGAGGGCGAGCCCGAGTGGCAGCAGGGTGACTCCTTCCGGCTGCGGACGACCCTGGGCCGCGCGCTCTTCAACGAGCTGCTGCCCGAGGACTACCCGTTCGTCGACTACTCGGTCGGCAAGAAGCAGCTCTCCGAGATCGTCAACGACCTCGCCGAGCGCTACCCCAAGGTCATCGTGGCGGCGACGCTCGACAACCTGAAGGCGGCCGGCTTCTACTGGGCGACCCGCTCCGGCGTCACCGTGGCCATCTCCGACGTCGTCGTTCCCGAGGCGAAGAAGGAGATCGTCAAGGGCTACGAGGCGCAGGACGAGAAGGTCCAGAAGCAGTACGAGCGCGGTCTGATCACCAAGGACGAGCGCACGCAGGAGCTCATCGCGATCTGGACCAAGGCGACCAACGAGGTTGCCGAGGCGATGAACGCGAACTTCCCCAAGACGAACCCCATCTTCATGATGGTTGACTCGGGTGCCCGAGGAAACATGATGCAGATGCGGCAGATCGCCGGTATGCGTGGTCTGGTGTCGAACGCCAAGAACGAGACGATTCCGCGTCCCATCAAGGCGTCCTTCCGCGAGGGCCTGTCCGTGCTGGAGTACTTCATCTCCACCCACGGTGCCCGTAAGGGTCTCGCCGACACCGCCCTGCGTACCGCCGACTCGGGTTACCTCACCCGTCGTCTGGTGGACGTCTCGCAGGACGTCATCATCCGCGAGGAGGACTGCGGCACCGACCGCGGCCTCAAGCTGGCCATCGCCGAGCGTGGCGACGACGGTGTGCTGCGCAAGACCGAGAACGTCGAGACGTCGGTGTACGCCCGTGCGCTGGCCGAGGACATCACCATCGACGGACGCGTGCTGGCCCCGGCCAACACCGACCTCGGTGACGTACTCATCGACGAGCTGGTCAAGCACGGCGTCGAGGAGGTCAAGACCCGCTCGGTCCTGACCTGCGAGTCCGCTGTCGGCACCTGCGCCATGTGCTACGGCCGTTCGCTGGCCACCGGCAAGCTGGTCGACATCGGTGAGGCGGTCGGCATCATCGCCGCCCAGTCCATCGGTGAGCCCGGTACCCAGCTGACGATGCGTACCTTCCACACCGGTGGTGTGGCCGGTGACGACATCACCCAGGGTCTGCCCCGTGTCGTCGAGCTCTTCGAGGCTCGTACGCCCAAGGGTGTCGCCCCGATCTCGGAGGCGGCCGGCCGCGTCCGTATCGAGGAGACCGAGAAGACCAAGAAGATCGTCATCACCCCGGACGACGGCAGCGACGAGACGGCGTTCCCGATCTCGAAGCGCGCCAAGGTCATGGTGCGTGAGGGTGACCACGTCGAGGTGGGTCAGAAGCTCACCTTCGGTGCCACCAACCCGCACGACGTGCTGCGGATCCTCGGTCAGCGCGCGGTCCAGGTCCACCTGGTCGGCGAGGTCCAGAAGGTCTACAACTCGCAGGGTGTGTCGATCCACGACAAGCACATCGAGATCATCATCCGGCAGATGCTCCGCCGCGTGACGATCATCGAGTCCGGCGACGCCGAGCTGCTGCCCGGCGAGCTGGTCGAGCGTGGCAAGTTCGAGACCGAGAACCGTCGTGTGGTGCAGGAAGGCGGCCACCCGGCCTCCGGCCGTCCGCAGCTGATGGGTATCACCAAGGCCTCGCTGGCGACGGAATCCTGGCTGTCGGCCGCCTCCTTCCAGGAGACGACCCGAGTGCTGACGGACGCGGCGATCAACGCCAAGTCCGACAGTCTCATCGGCCTCAAGGAGAACGTCATCATCGGTAAGCTCATCCCGGCGGGTACGGGTCTGTCCCGCTACCGCAACATCCGGGTCGAGCCGACCGAGGAGGCCAAGGCCGCGATGTACTCGGCCGTCGGCTACGACGACATCGACTACTCGCCGTTCGGCACGGGCTCCGGCCAGGCCGTTCCGCTGGAGGACTACGACTACGGTCCTTACAACCAGTAGGCGGTAGTCGCTGGTTGGTAGTTGCTGGTTGGCAGTACGAAGGGCGGTCACCCCGGTTGCGGGGTGGCCGCCCTTCGGCGTGTGCTCAGCGCTGTTGGTGCAGGTACGGCTGCAGGTGGTGCAGCCGGGTGTGGTAGTCCGGGTGCGAGGAGAGCAGCTTGCTCAGCGGGCTCTCCTCCGGCGGCACCCCGCCGTTCAGCGCGGCGAGGGTGGCCGTCCGGCGCTGCTCCTCCTGGTGGAGCTTGTCGAGTACGGCGGCCAGCATCGGGGCGAAGCCAAGGGCCGCCGCGTGCTCGTCGGCGCGGAGTTCGGCGCGGCGGCCGACGGCGGCGAGGGCGTAGGGCACGCCGAGGATCAGCAGGGGCAGGCCGTACAGGGTGCTGACGGTCGCCATGGCGATGCTGCCGAGGACGAGCAGGACGAAGCCGACGCCGAAGCAGGAGAAGGCGCGGGACACCTTGAAGACGATCACGGAGAGGGCGCGCAGGACTCGCCAGGCGATACGGCCCGGCTGTGCGTACCAGTAGCCGAGGAGCCCGGACCAGGCGTGGCCGCCGACGTGGTGGCCCAGCTCGTGTGCCATGACGGCGGCGAGTTCGCCGTTGGGCAGCTCGTTCATGGCGAAGCGGGTGACGCCGACGATGTGGCCGGCGGCGGCGACCGCGTTCAGGCCGTCGCTGTCCTCGACCCAGAGTTCGTAGTTGCGTCCCTCGACGCCCGCCCGGGCGGTGACCTCCCGCCAGACCGGTTCCAGTTTGGCTCGTTCTTGCGGAGTGGGGTAGCGCAGATGGAGCAAACGGCGCGCGAGGGCGCTTTCGGTGGGCCGGTGGAACACGAGTGCGCCGCTCAGTATCCAGGCGATGATCACGAGGAACGCGAGGTCGCCGAAGAAGAGGGAGAACATGCTGACGACGAGGAGGCTGCAGAGGAAGTTCGGGAGGTAGAGGAGGAGGTTGCCCACGGCGGTGGCGTCGGTACGGCGCTGGTGGGCGGAGATGTGGACGCGGCCGCGGT
The DNA here is from genome assembly GCF_033441795.1 of Streptomyces sp. ADMS. NCBI lineage: Bacteria > Bacillati > Actinomycetota > Actinomycetes > Kitasatosporales > Streptomycetaceae > Streptomyces > Streptomyces sp. ADMS. The sequence goes on from NZ_JAVFVX010000063.1 coordinate 12,418, forward strand.
CGGTGGGGATGTGGTGGGGGTGCTCGGTAGGGGGTCCCGGGGGCGTGGGAAAGGTGGTGGGCGCAGCGGAGGCGGTGGTTGGGGGCTGCTGCGGGGGTGTGTACTGCGGGGGGATGGGCGGGTCGGCCGCCTGGGGGTAGGGCGGCGGGGGCTGGGTGGGGGCCGCGGCTGGGTAGACGAGGGGCTGGGTCGGGGCCGGGGTGGGGGTTGATCCCGGGTGGGGCGGGGGTTGGGCCGGGTTCGGGTACGAGGGGGGTTGGGCGGCGTCCGAGTGCTGGGGTGGTTGGGGCGCGCCTGGGTACGAGGGGGGCGGGGCCGGGTTCGGGTACGGGGGTGGTTGGGCTGGGTTCGGGGAGTGGGGTGGCGGGGGTGTGTCCGCGTGGGTCGGGGGTTGGGCGTGCGGGTACGGGGGTGGTTGGGCCGGGTTCGGGTAGGTCGTTGGGTGGGCGGCGCCCGGGTACTGGGGTGGTTGCTGTGCGGCCTCCGGGTATGCGGGGGCGGGCTGCTCGGGGTACGGCGGTGGGACCGGGGAGTGGGCGGAGGGCTCGGGGTACTCCGGTGGTGACGAGGGTGGCTGCGTCATGGTCTTCCTTCACGTGCGGGGACAGTGACTGAGCGGTCCGGTGTGTTCAGCCGATGAGCAGTGAGGCGGGGAGGAGGAGCGTGCCGGTGCAGAACGACATCAGTCCGGTACGGATCCACTGGTGCTTGCGTGCGGCGATGCGGCTCGTCTCGATGAGCGCCGAGGTGAGCGCGGCCGTCGGGTCGCGCCGGGTTTCGGCCAGCGCTGCCTCCAACTGGCCCAGCCGCACTGCCTGTTGGATGTCGCCGAAGTAGGAGAGAGGCTGGCCCGGTGTCCAGGGGCGGGAGCGGTAGCGGGGCAGCACTGCGAGGAGCAGGGAGAACAGCGACAGCACCAGGGAAGTGGCCCCGGCGGCCCAGACGACGGTGCCGAAGGCGCTGAGCGCGGCCGGGTTCCAGTTCCGCCCGGCGAGCAGCCCGCTGAACACGCCGGCCGTCATCCCGAGCGCGGCGACCAGCACGGACGCCTTGGTGTCGGCGCGGGCGATCTCGGTACGAAGGTCCGTGAGGAGGCGCTCGCAGAGTTGGGCGGGGTCGGTGGCGGGGGTCTCTGGTGGGAGAGGCGTCGGGGTGGGGCGGGGGTCGAGCGTTGTCATGCGCCGCTGCCTGTTCTGTCCTCTCCGGTTGCGTCACCCGGTCCTTCGGCCGGCTCGTCCGCCGGTGCGTTCTGCTGCTCGGGGAGGGTCGGCGTGCTGCCGTATCCCGGAGGCGGCTGCCAGGCGGGGGCGGCCGGCGTGCCGTACGCGCCCGGAGCCTGGGGTGCGGTGTACGGCTGCTGGTACGGCGGGGGAGTGGGCGGGGGCGGCGGGGTGTGGGCGGGGGGCGCCGGAAACGTGGGCGCGCCGGGGAAGTCGCCGGGGCCCGGGGCGCCGTACGCGGGGGCGGCGCCGTAAGGCGTGGCGGTGCCCGGCGCGGATGCCTGCGGAGCGCCCGGATACGGGCTCGCCGGCGGTGGGGTGCCCCAGGCGGGGGTGGCCGGTGTCTGGCCGGGCGCCGCGGTCGGAGGCGTCGGCGGCTGGGTCGCCCGGGCCGGGGACGCGTCGTTCGGGGGCTGGTCGGCGGGCTCGGGGGCGGGGGCAGGCCGGCCGGTAGAGCGGCCGGGTTCCGCGTACGAGGGGTCCAGGTGGCCGGGTACCGGCCCCGGTCGGCCCGGGACGAACCCCGGTTGCCCGGGGACGAAGCCGGGCTGAGCGGGCATCCCGGGGACTGCCTGGCCGTACGCCGCGTACGGGTCGCCCGGGGCCGCCGGGTCGCCGCCCGGGAGCGGCGGAGGTGTCTGGGGGACGCCCGGGAGGCGTTGGTTGAGGATGTCGCTCACCGTGCGCAGGGCCAGTTGTTTGGGGCCCTCCAGCTCGAACTTCTCCGCGTTGTCACCGTGCAGCAGATCCTTCACCAGGTCCATCTGGGCCTGGATCATGCGGAGTTGGTCCTCACGCATGCTCGTCATGACCAGACGGGAGTCCTCGGGGTGCTGGGCGAGGTGCAGGGCCCAGGCCTGGACGCCGCCCTGTTGCAGGTGCCACTGGTAGAAGGCGATCTTCTGGGCCTCGATCTGCTGCAACTCCAGTTCCTGGTGGCCCTGTTGGATGGAGAGCTGGTGCTGTTGGCTGCTCTGCAGGGCCGCCTGCTCGTAGTCCCAGCGCTGCTGCTGGAGGGCCAGGTGCTGTTGCTGGGCGCCGTACGACATCGCGCGCTCGATCTGGAGGGCGTCCTGCCCGCGGTTGCGGCGGTCCACCTCCACGTCGACCTCGGAGCCGCGCTGGGCCGCCCGTACCTGTTCGGTCGCCGAGTGGTCGATCGCCTGGAGACGGCGCTGGTGGTCGATGTTCTCCTGGTCGCGGCGCAGCCGCAGGGTCCAGGTGGTCTGCAGGCCGGCCGGGGCACCCAGCGGGCCCAAAACGTTGATCGCCTGGAGGAGTTCCCCTTCCGCCGATGCACTGTCCGCGATCGGGAAGCGCCGGCTCACCGGGCGTGCCGCGCGCTGGAGTTCGCCGATGAGCAGGCCCGGCACGTCCCGGTGGCCGCTCTCCACGAACCGGGCCGGGTCGATGACCTGCCAGGACATGTCGACCTCGGCCGAGAACTCGAACGCGTCGTTGTCACTGGGGAGCGTGAGCGTGCCGGAGAAGGGGTGCACGCCCATGTCGACCTCGTACACCGCCGTGTAGTGCCGGGTCGCGATCTCGCTGCGCGTCGGGCGGCGGGGCGGGAGGTAGGCCTCGTAACCCCCCTTGGGGGTCGAGAAGACGAGCGCGTGGTCGATACGGACCGTCGACTTCAGTGAGATCTCGAAACGCGACAACTGCCGCACGGTGAGTACCGGGTCGATGAGCTGGGTGTGCCGGTCCGCGGACTGCTGCCACTCGGGTGGGCGGTGGAAGGCGGGCATCGTGCGTTGCTCCTCAGTGAGCGGTGGTGAGCGGGGAGTCGTCGGGCCGGCTAGCGGATCGGGAGCGTCGTCAGGAGGCGGGCCGCCACCGCGGGCGGGCCCGCGCCGTCCTCGCCCGGCATCGTCCGCAGGAGGTGGCCCAGGCGCTGGTACTCCGCCGGGGTGGTGACCAGGCTCGGAAGCAGATGCGCCAGGGCCCATTCCGTGGTCGTCGAGCGGTCGGCGACGAGGACCCACTCGCGCAGCACGTCGAGGGCGTGCCGGGTCGCGTTCGGGTCGTTCAGGGCCGCCCGCCACAGGAACGGGATGCCGTGGGCGGTGGCCGAGCCCTCGGTGGCCGACCGCGCGTACCAGCCGAGGACCAGCGGATGGCCGTACCGCTCGTCGTCCTGGGTGTGGCGGCAGGCGCTGACGAAGCCGCCGACGGTCAGGTCGTGCACCGGCCGGTCGTCGGCGAGGTGTGTGCGCAGTTCGGAGAGGACCTGGTCGCCGGCCTCGGAGAGGAGCAACAGGGCGACGGCCTCGCCCAGTTCGCGGGCCATCTCGCGGTCGAAGTCGTCCGGGTCGGCGAGGTCCCGGTACAGACCGCGGGCCGCGGTGCGCAGCGCTGCGAGGGCCTGCTCGGGGCGTTCCGGGCCGATCAGTGCGTACGCCCGTACGGCCACCCAGCGCAGCCGCCGGTCCTCGCCCCTGGACCACTCGTCGAGGATGCGCGGGACGTTGGGCGTGTCGATGAGATGGGCGAGGGTGAGCGCGTTGACGGCCACCAGACGGTGCCGGAAGCGGTTGGAGGTCGCCCAGGGTTCGATGACCAGGGCCATGGCCGAGGGCAGGTCCGTACGGGCCAGGACGGCCACCGTGGACGCGGCCCGGGTACGGACGAGGGGGCGGCCGTCGTCGGCCAGCCGGCGCAGCCAGTCGATCAGCGCGGGGCGGGCGGAGGGGTGGCCCGTCCAGACCTCGCGCAGCAGTACGAGGGAGGCGCGGTCGTCGACGAACCTGGCCTTCTGCTGGGTCACCGGGCCCCACTCGGTGTGCTCGTCGTCCTCGTACCGCTCGGCGCGGGCGAGTTGGAGGCGCTTGCCGATGTGGGTGCCGAAGACGGGGACCTCGGGGACGCCCCCGGGGTTCTGGGTCTTCTGCAGGAACCGGTAGAGCAGATCGCTGAGTTCGGCGGTGAGGGCGTACGGGCCGTCGTTGAACGCGGCCAGCGAGACCAGGAACGCCTTGTCGCGCAGATGGATCGAGGTCTCGTCCTCCTCGAACCACTCCTGGACCTGGTTCTCCAGGGATATCAGGGAGAACTGGGCGACGGCGTCCTCGGTGACCTCGCCGGCCGCGTACCGGCCGAGCAGCTGGGCGAAGGCCGCGACCTCGCGCAGTTGGTGGCTGCGGCTCAGGAACTCGGTGACGTCCGGGAGTTCGAGCAGCTTCGCCGCCGTCTCCTCGTCGGCGACGCGAGTGCGCAGGTGTGCGGCCAGCACGCCGGCCGTGGCCGGCGGCCGCCATTCCACGACCGGTACGTCCTCCAGTACGGCGGTGTGGCCGACGGTGACGACGAGGTAGGCGTCCTGCGCGGCCAGGTGGTCGCGGGCGGCGAGGAGATGGTGCTCGCGGAGGGGGCGGTCGCGGCGGGTGACGAGGTCGGCGAGGACATACCCGTGAGGGTGGCTCCGGGGCTGTTCGGCGGATTCCTCCGCCGCGGTGAACCTGTCCGCCAGGGTGCCCGGGTTCGTGTCGCGGTCGAGCGTGTGTACGGGGGCCGCCCCGAGCCGGTGCAGGAGCATCAGGGCGGCCGTACGTCTGCCGGTGAAGCGGGCGCCCGACAGGACGAGGACGCGGTCGCCGCGCAGCCGGGCGAGCAGGGCCTCGACCGTCTCGTCGGCGCCGACGAACGACGCGGCGAGCCGGTCGAGCGTGGTCTGCGGGACCTCGCCGGAGGCGGACGCGGCGGTGGACGGGGCGGAGAAGCCGGGTATCGACCACTGGTGGATCTCCGTCTTGCTGCCCATGATCACGTCACCGGTGACCCGGCCGCCGCTGACGCCGTGCTGGTCGCCGCCTACCAGACCGCCGCCGAAGCGGGAACGGCCGCCGACGTTCATGGTCCGGGGGCTGTGGTCGATCAGGTCGCGCCGGGCCGACCAGGCGGTCTGCGGCTGCTCGCGCTCCTCCGATCCCTCGGTCTCCTTGGACTCCTTGGGATCCTTCGCGGCGCCGTCTCTGCCGTCCTTGCCGTCGTCGGAGGCGGCCGGGTCGTCGGCGGGCCCGGGGCGGGTGGCCTCGGGCGCGTCCGGGATGCTCATGAGCCGTCACCCCCGTTGCGGCCGCCCAGGTTGACGTCACCGGTGACCTGGCCGCCGCTGACGCCGTGCTGGTCGCCGGCCACCACGCCGCCGCCGATGTTCACGGCGCCGTTGAAGTTGAAGACGGGGCCCGGGGCCGGACGGCTCTCCGGGGAGGTGCCCTGCGCGGGGACCCTCGGTGGCTCCGTCGCTTTTGGCGCCTGTCGGGTCGACCCCGGCGCCTCCCCCGCCCCCGTGCCACGGTGGTCCTGGTCGGCCGTGCCGGCCGGGGCTGCCTTCTGGCCGCTGGGCAGCGGGCCGTGCAGCCAGGCCTTCATCGGGCCGTTCTTGGTGTCCACCCCGACCGGGTGGAACTCGTCGGCCGGGATGCCGGGATGGTTGTGCCGTACGACGCCGGTGTACAGGGCGTCCGAGACGATCAGCGCGAAGTCGTGGGGGCGTTCGCGCAGGGCCGCGCGCAGCAGCTGGGCATCCAGCAGGCGGCAGGCGTTGTTCAGGTCGGTGCCGACCCAGCCCTCGTGCTCGTCCACGGCCACGTACCCGGTGGCGACGACCCCGCGCAGCCGGATCTGGGCCGAGCTGGACGCCATGCGGTTGACGGCGCGCAACTGTGCCGGTACGTCGACGAGCAGGGCCCGCAGCAGGGCGGTGACCGGGGCGTTCGCGTCGATGAGCTCCATCACGGAGTCCCCGCGGTCGGCACGCAGGCGGCGGGTCTCGTCGATGCCGGCGCGTTCCAGCGCACGGTCGGTGATGTCGTAGAGCATGCGCCGCAGGTACGCCTGTTCCACGTCGTCCCGGTCGCTGAACCTCTCTATGTCCAGCAACAGGATCGTGCGGCTCACGGGGTCGGTCATGGTCGCCCTTCGGCATGTGGGGGTCGCTTGCAGCAGCGTGGCGGGTGGGGGCGGTGCGGTGTGAGGGCGGATGACGCAGTCGGAGTGTGAAGGGGTACACACAACGCTGTGGGAGGCGCGGGGAGTCGGTGCGGGCGTCGTCATCCGGGGGCTGCCGCCCGGGGCCCCGCTTCGGCCCTGAACGGGCCTTGTCCTCGATCTCCCCCCCAGTGGGGGACCCCCAGACGGGCCGGAGATGCGGGCCGGCGCTGGGAGGAGGCACCTCAGCCCTCGGCCGCCGCGATCCTTCGCAGAATGTCCGGCCTGCGTATCAGCAGCGCCCGCCTCCCCGTTTCCACCGCCTCCTTCTCGCGCAGCTCCCGCAGCAGCCGCTGCACCATCTCCCTGGATGCCCCCACCGAGCCCGCGAGCTCCTGTTTGCTCAGCGGGACGGAGAGTTCGATGCCCTCGGGGGTGCGGCGGCCGTGGGTGCGCGCGAGGTCGAGGAGGAGTATCGCGAAGCGTTCCCGTACGTTCAGGGACGCGAACTCCAGGCGGCGGCGGTCCGCGGCCCGGGTGCGGTCGGCGGTGAGGCCCAGCAGGGCGAACGACACAGCCGGTGAGCGGTGCAGGAAGTCCTTGAAACGTTCGTGCTCCACCGCCACCGCCCGCACCGCCTCCAGCGCGGTCACCGTGGCCGACCGGGGGCGGCCGGTGAGTGCCGCCGACTCGCCGACGATGTCGCCGGGGCCGCGCAGCGCGAGGAGTGCCTCGTAGCCGTTGGCGGCCGCCGCGGTGACCTTCGTCCAGCCCTGGATCAGGAAGAGGACGTGGGAAGAGGGCTCGCTCTGGTGGATCAGGGTCACCCGGGTGGCGAAATTCAGCTCGCGGCCCAGGGCCAGGAGGGCCGTTCGGTCCTCTTGTTCGAGGCGGGCGAGAAAGGGAACCCGGTCGTCCAGGCCCCCGTCGTCCAGTGAGTACGCCGCCGTCCTCATCACGTTCAGCCCCCCGAATCGTCGCAGCGGACGGATCAAGGTACTGAACGGGCAAGTCCGCGGGGCTGTAAAGGGCGCGATTCGGCCACCTTGGCCAACAAGCCGCCCGTAAGCCACGGAAAGCTGCCGGAAGCAACCAAAGGAGGGTTCGGGAGCCATTCGGAGCCCGGCGTGTCGTACCGGCCTCCATTTGTTTTGACCGGAGTCGTTGAGGTAGGTACGCTCAGACCTTGTGCCTGGGGTGTGCCCTGGCCCTCGTGCGTGCCTTCGAACCGTACGGGGAGCTGTAAGCGGCCACCGCAATCTGCGCCCTTCCCGCCTCGCGGCGGGAGTCTGCAGTATTCGACACACCCGACCGCGTGGGTCGGCGATGTTCCAGGTTAGCTTCACCATCGGCACACAGAAACCGGAGAAGTAGTGCCTACGATCCAGCAGCTGGTCCGGAAGGGCCGGCAGGACAAGGTCGAGAAGAACAAGACGCCCGCGCTCGAGGGTTCGCCCCAGCGCCGTGGTGTCTGCACGCGTGTGTTCACGACCACCCCGAAGAAGCCGAACTCGGCCCTGCGTAAGGTCGCACGTGTGCGTCTGACCAGCGGCATCGAGGTCACTGCTTACATTCCGGGTGAGGGACACAACCTGCAGGAGCACTCCATCGTGCTCGTGCGTGGTGGCCGTGTGAAGGACCTGCCCGGTGTTCGCTACAAGATCATCCGCGGCTCCCTTGACACCCAGGGTGTCAAGAACCGCAAGCAGGCCCGCAGCCGCTACGGCGCCAAGAAGGAGAAGTAGAAATGCCTCGTAAGGGCCCCGCCCCGAAGCGCCCGGTCATCATTGACCCGGTCTACGGTTCTCCTCTTGTGACGTCGCTCATCAACAAGGTTCTGATGAACGGCAAGCGCTCCACCGCCGAGCGCATCGTGTACGGCGCCATGGAGGGCCTGCGCGAGAAGACCAGCAACGACCCGGTCATCACGCTGAAGCGCGCGCTGGAGAACATCAAGCCGACCCTCGAGGTCAAGTCCCGCCGTGTCGGTGGTGCGACGTACCAGGTTCCGATCGAGGTCAAGCCCGGTCGCGCCAACACGCTCGCGCTGCGCTGGCTGGTCGGTTACTCCCGCGCCCGTCGCGAGAAGACCATGACCGAGCGTCTGCTCAACGAGCTTCTCGACGCCTCGAACGGCCTCGGTGCGGCCGTGAAGAAGCGCGAGGACACCCACAAGATGGCCGAGTCCAACAAGGCCTTCGCGCACTACCGCTGGTAGTCGCAGCCCACATCGAGACCGAGAGAAGACCGAAGCCTTATGGCTACCACTTCACTTGACCTGGCCAGGGTCCGCAACATCGGGATCATGGCTCACATCGACGCGGGTAAGACGACCACCACTGAGCGGATCCTCTTCTACACCGGCGTCAGCTACAAGATCGGTGAGGTCCACGACGGCGCTGCCACCATGGACTGGATGGAGCAGGAGCAGGAGCGTGGCATCACGATCACCTCTGCTGCCACCACCTGTCACTGGCCGCTTGAGGACGACGACTACACGATCAACATCATCGACACCCCCGGGCACGTCGACTTCACCGTCGAGGTGGAGCGTTCGCTCCGCGTCCTCGACGGTGCCGTCACCGTGTTCGACGGCGTCGCCGGTGTCGAGCCGCAGTCCGAGACGGTGTGGCGTCAGGCCGACCGTTACGGCGTGCCGCGCATCTGCTTCGTCAACAAGCTCGACCGGACCGGCGCGGAGTTCCACCGCTGCGTCGACATGATCAAGGACCGCCTCGGTGCGGTGCCGCTGATCATGCAGCTTCCGATCGGTGCCGAGATGGACTTCAAGGGCGTTGTGGACCTGGTCCGCATGAAGGCGCTCGTGTGGTCCGCCGAGGCGGCGAAGGGCGAGATGTACGACGTCGTCGACATCCCGGCCACGCACGTCGAGGCTGCCGAGGAGTACCGCGGCAAGCTGGTCGAGGCCGTCGCGGAGAACGACGACGAGATCATGGAGCTGTTCCTGGAGGGCCAGGAGCCCACCGAGGAGCAGCTGTACGCCGCGATCCGTCGCATCACCATCGCGTCCGGCAAGTCCAACGGCGTCACGGTCACCCCGGTGTTCTGTGGCACCGCGTTCAAGAACAAGGGCGTCCAGCCCCTGCTCGACGCGGTCGTGCGCTACCTGCCGACCCCGCTCGACGTCGAGGCCATCGAAGGTCACGACGTGAAGGACCCCGAGCTGGTCGTCAAGCGCAAGCCGTCCGTGGACGAGCCGCTGTCGGCGCTGGCGTTCAAGATCATGAGCGACCCGCACCTCGGCAAGCTCACGTTCGTGCGCATCTACTCCGGTCGCCTGGAGACCGGCACCGCGGTGCTGAACTCCGTCAAGGGCAAGAAGGAGCGCATCGGCAAGATCTACCGTATGCACGCGAACAAGCGTGAGGAGATCGAGGCGGTGGGCGCCGGCGACATCGTCGCCGTGATGGGTCTGAAGCAGACCACGACCGGTGAGACGCTCTGCGATGACAAGAACCCGGTGATCCTGGAGTCCATGGACTTCCCGGCGCCGGTCATCCAGGTCGCCATCGAGCCCAAGTCCAAGGGTGACCAGGAGAAGCTGGGTGTAGCCATCCAGCGTCTCGCGGAGGAGGACCCCTCCTTCCACGTTCACTCGGACGAGGAGACGGGCCAGACCATCCTCGGCGGTATGGGCGAGCTGCACCTTGAGGTGCTGGTCGACCGTATGAAGCGCGAGTTCAGGGTCGAGGCCAACGTCGGCAAGCCGCAGGTCGCGTACCGTGAGACGATCCGCAAGGCCGTCGAGCGCGTGGACTACACCCACAAGAAGCAGACCGGTGGTACCGGTCAGTTCGCCAAGGTGCAGATCGCGATCGAGCCCATCGTGGACGGCGACGCCTCGTACGAGTTCGTGAACAAGGTCACCGGTGGCCGTATCCCGCGGGAGTACATTCCTTCGGTGGACGCCGGTGCGCAGGAGGCCATGCAGTTCGGCATCCTCGCCGGCTACGAGATGACGGGCGTCCGCGTCACGCTTCTCGACGGTGCCTACCACGAGGTCGACTCCTCCGAACTGGCGTTCAAGATCGCCGGCTCGCAGGCCTTCAAGGAGGCCGCGCGCAAGGCCAGCCCTGTGCTCCTGGAGCCGATGATGGCCGTAGAGGTCACCACGCCCGAGGACTACATGGGTGACGTCATCGGCGACATCAACTCCCGCCGTGGTCAGATCCAGGCCATGGAGGAGCGTGCCGGTGCCCGCGTCGTGAAGGGCCTCGTGCCCCTCTCGGAGATGTTCGGCTACGTCGGTGACCTCCGCAGCAAGACCTCGGGTCGCGCAAGCTACTCGATGCAGTTCGACTCCTACGCCGAGGTTCCCAGGAACGTCGCCGAGGAGATCATCGCGAAGGCCAAGGGCGAGTAACGCACCCCGTTTGCACGCTTTAGGCTTGACCCGACCGCCGGGGGAAACCCGGGAGGGAAAACCCCGGCGGGCGGCATCCCAGCAAAGATCACCTGGCGCCGATGAGTAAGGCGTACCAGAACCACTCCGCAGGAGGACCCCAGTGGCGAAGGCAAAGTTCGAGCGGACTAAGCCGCACGTCAACATCGGCACCATCGGTCACATCGACCACGGTAAGACGACCCTCACGGCCGCCATTACCAAGGTGCTGCACGACAAGTACCCCGACCTGAACGAGGCCTCGGCCTTCGACCAGATCGACAAGGCTCCTGAAGAGCGTCAGCGCGGTATCACGATCTCGATCGCGCACGTCGAGTACCAGACGGAGGGCCGTCACTACGCCCACGTCGACTGCCCGGGTCACGCGGACTACATCAAGAACATGATCACCGGTGCCGCGCAGATGGACGGCGCGATCCTGGTCGTGGCCGCCACCGACGGCCCGATGCCGCAGACCAAGGAGCACGTGCTCCTGGCCCGCCAGGTCGGCGTGCCGTACATCGTCGTCGCCCTGAACAAGGCCGACATGGTGGACGACGAGGAGATCCTGGAGCTCGTCGAGCTCGAGGTTCGTGAGCTCCTCTCCGAGTACGAGTTCCCGGGCGACGACCTGCCGGTCGTCAAGGTCTCGGCGCTCAAGGCGCTCGAGGGCGACGCCGAGTGGGGCAAGTCGGTTCTCGACCTCATGGCCGCCGTGGACGAGGCGATCCCGACCCCCGAGCGTGACGTCGACAAGCCGTTCCTCATGCCCGTCGAGGACGTCTTCACGATCACCGGTCGCGGTACGGTCGTCACCGGCCGTATCGAGCGTGGTGTCCTGAAGGTCAACGAGACCGTTGACATCATCGGCATCAAGCAGGAGAAGACCACCACCACGGTCACCGGCATCGAGATGTTCCGCAAGCTGCTCGACGAGGGCCAGGCCGGTGAGAACGTCGGTCTGCTCCTCCGTGGCATCAAGCGCGAGGACGTCGAGCGCGGCCAGGTCATCATCAAGCCGGGCTCGGTCACCCCGCACACCTCGTTCGAGGCGCAGGCGTACATCCTGTCCAAGGACGAGGGCGGCCGTCACACGCCGTTCTTCAACAACTACCGTCCCCAGTTCTACTTCCGTACCACGGACGTGACCGGCGTCGTGACCCTCCCCGAGGGCACCGAGATGGTCATGCCGGGCGACAACACCGAGATGAGCGTCGAGCTCATCCAGCCCATCGCCATGGAAGAGGGCCTGAAGTTCGCCATCCGTGAGGGTGGCCGGACCGTGGGCGCCGGCCAGGTCACCAAGATCAACAAGTGATCTTGAACTGACCCGGTTGCTGCCGGTGGTACCGGTAGCTCGGTAGTTCGTCAGGGAGGCCTGTACGACTTCGGTCGTACGGGCCTCTTTGCCGTGCCCGGGTGGCCTGGTCGCCGTTACGAAACTATTCGGCGCGCACGACCCGTTCCCCCCGGCAGTCACTCCCTCCACCATTTGTCATGTCACTGACCAAGATCGGGCGGAGGGGTGGGTACGTCATGTCTGGGTCCGTCAGCCGGAGGGCTGTGCTCGGTGTCGGTGCCGGTCTCGCGGCGGTGCCGGTGCTGTCGGGGGTCGCGCGGGCGGGGGAGGACGGGGTGCGCCGCACGGACCCCGGCGCGTACATCTCGTTCAGGGGCGGCGCGTTCGCGCTGATCGGGGCACCGGTCGTCGTCAGCGCCGAGGACCACTCCGGAGTCGTACGAGTCGCCGCCGACCTGCGGGACGACATCGAACGCGTCACGGGTGTACGTCCGGCCGCCACCGTCGCCCGCGAGGTGATCCTCGTCGGCACGATCGGCCGCAGCCCGCTGATCGACGGCCTGATCCGCTCCGGCAAGCTGGACGTCACGGGTGTGGCGGGCCGCTGGGAGACCTCGCTCCAGACGGTCGTGGAGCGCCCGATGCCCGGCGTCGACCGGGCCTTCGTCGTCGCGGGCAGCGACCCGCGCGGCACGATCTTCGGGGCGTACGACGTCTCGTACGGCCTCGGGGTCTCACCCTGGTACTGGTGGGACGACGTGCCGCCGGTCCACCGGGACGCGGTGTACGTGCTGCCGGGACGGTTCAGCCAGGGCACCCCCGCCGTGAAGTACCGCGGGATCTTCATCAACGACGAGAACCCGGCGCTGGGCACCTGGGCGCCGAGGTTCTTCGGACCGGGGAAGGCGCCGGGCCATCCCGGAGGCTTCAACGCGGCCTTCTTCGAGCGGGTCTTCGAGGTGCTGCTGCGTCTGAAGGGCAACTATCTCTGGCCGGCCGTATGGGGCCGGGCGTTCGCCGAGGACGACCCGGAGAACCACGCGAGGGCGAAGGCGTACGGCATCGTCATGGGCACGTCCCACGAGGCGCCGATGATGCGGGGCATCAAGGAGTGGAACCGGCATGCCGTGCCCGCGGTGCGCGACAGCGCGGGGAACATCGTGACGCCGGGCCGGGACCCCTACGGGGGCACGGGGGAGTGGTCGTACCGCAGGAACGCGGCGGCCGTCCGGGCGTACTGGCGCGACGGCATCCGGCGGATGGCCGACGAGGACTTCGAGGGCGTCGTCACGCTCGGCATGCGTGGCAACGGCGACACGAGCCTGCCGGACGGTGACGGCATCGAGCTGATGCGGGAGATCATCGAGACGCAGCGCGGGATCATCGCGGAGGTGACCGGGAAGCCTGTAGGGGAAACCCCGCAGGTGTGGACCCTGTACAAGGAGGTCCAGCGGTACTGGGACCGGGGTTTACGGGTCCCCGACGATGTCACCGTCGTTCTGACCGACGACAACTGGGGCAACATCCGCAAGCACCCGGACCCGGCGGAGCCGGCGAGGAGCGGCGGCTACGGCCTGTACCACCACTTCGACTACGTGGGCGTCGGCCGCAACTACAAGTGGGTGGACACGGCCAACCTCCAGAACCTCTGGGACCAGCTGCACCAGGCCCAGGCGTACGGCAACCACGGCCTGTGGGTGACGAACGTCGGCGACCTGAAGGGAAACGAGCTCCCGACCGAGTTCTTCATGAACTACGCCTGGAATCCCTCCCGTTGGGACCTCGCGAACCTGGGGGAGTGGGAACGGCGGTACGCCCGCCAGAACTTCGGGGCCGAGCACGCGGCGGCGATCGCGGCGGTGCTCGCCGAGTACGGGCAGCTGCAGGCCCGCCGCAAGCCGGAGTTGCTCAACCGCCGCATCACGCTCGACCCCGCGAAGGACCCGGCGAAGGACGAGTCGGCGATCGTGTACGACGACCAGGAGACCCCCTTCTTCTTCGCTCACCGGGAACTGGAGCGGGCGACGGAGGAGTGGCAGGGGCTGGCGAGGGAGGCGGAGCGGGTGCGCAGGCGTCTGCCCGCCCGGGTACAGGACGCGTGGTACGAGCTCGTGGGGTACGCGGTGGAGGCGACCGCCAACCTGTACGGCCTGCGCGAGGCCGAGTTCGAGAACCTCCTGTACGCGGCCCAGGGGCGCGCTGCGGCCAACGACCGCGCGGCGGAGGCGGAAGCCGGCCTGGAACGGGGCTTCGCGCTCGCCGACCGCTTCAACCACCAGGTGGCGGGCGGCAAGTGGGAGGGCTTCCAGACCCAGCCGCACATCGGCTACGGCGACGTGGAACGGTACGGGCCCAACGCCCCCTGGCAGCAGCCGGAGAAGGACCACGTGGCACTGCCGGATGTGCTGTTCCCGGCGGTGCGGCGGGTGGAGCTGCCGGTGGGCGGGGAGCTGGGGGTGGCGGTCGATGGCTCGGACGACTCGGGGGACTGGTGGCCGGGGGGTGCGGCCGGGGACGGATCCGGGGGTGCCGTACTGCCGGTGTTCAGTCCGTATCAGACGCGGCCCGACCAGTACGTCGAGGTGTTCAACCGGGGGCGTACGCCCTTCGAGTACCGGGTGGAGTCGTCGGTGCCGTGGCTGGTGGTGGACCGGCCGAGGGGGCGGGTCGAGCAGCAGGTGCGGCTGACGGTGTCGGTGGACTGGGCTCGGGCGCCGGACGGTCGTACGGACGCCTCGCTGACGGTGTCGGGGGAGGGGGCGTCGGTGACCGTCGCGTGCGTCGCGGAGAAGCCGACGCGGAGGGAGCGGCGGGGGCTGCGGGGGTTTGTGGAGGCGGGGGGCTATGTGGCGATCGACGCCGACAACTGCTCGCGGATGGTGGGGAGTTGGCGGCGGCTGGACCGCATCGGGCGTACGGGCGCGGGGATGACACCGTGGCCGGTGACGGCTACGCGCCGGACGCCGGGTGGGGCTTCGGCGCGGTTGGAGTACGAGGTCAGCCTGCTGTCGGCGGGTGAGGTGACGGTGTGGGCGTATCTGTCGCCGCGCAACCCGACGCTTTCGACGGGCGGGCTGCGCTACGCGGTCTCGTTCGACGAGGCCGAGCCGCAGCAGGTGGACATCCACGCGGTCACGGGTGCGGACGACGGCTTGATGAACAAGCAGTGGGCCCGCCATACGTCCGACAACGTGAACGTGACGGCGACCAGGCACACGGTGGCTGCGGCGGGCGTCCACCGGCTGAAGTTCTGGGTGGTCGACCCGACGGTGGTGGTCCAGCGGCTGGTGATCGACACGGGCGGGCTGACACCGACGTATCTGGGGCCGCTGGAGAGTCACCGCATCCGCTGAGCACGTGCAGGCAACACACCAAGTGAGGGGACCGTACATGAACGTCTTCCGCATGCCCGTTTCCGCGGCGGTACTGGGCGCGATGCTGGTGATCGCCGGCGCGGGTGCGCAGTCGGCGTCGGCGCACCCGGACCCCGTCCCGCTGAGGACACTGGCGGCCGGTACCGGCGTACGCATCGGCGCCGCCGTGGACATGGCGGCGCTGGCCGACGACACCACGTATCGCAGGACCACGGCCCGGGAGTTCAACTCGGTGACCGCCGAGAACGTCATGAAGTGGGAGTCGGTGGAGCCGAGCCGGGGGACGTACGACTGGCGGCAGGCGGACGAGCTGGTCCGCTTCGCACGGGCACACGGGCAGGCGGTACGGGGGCACACGCTGGTGTGGCACAACCAGTTGCCGGGGTGGCTGACGGCGGGGGTGGCGGACGGCTCGATCGGGGCGGAGGAGCTGCGGGGGATACTCCGGGACCACATCACCGCGGAGGTGAAGCGGTACAAGGGCAGGATCTACGAGTGGGACGTGGTGAACGAGGTCTTCGAGGAGGACGGTTCGCTGCGCGACTCGATCTGGCTGCGTGAACTGGGCCCGTCGTACATCGAGGACGCCTTCCGCTGGGCCCACGCGGCGGACCCTGGGGCCAAGCTGTTCCTGAACGACTACAACGTCGAGGGCGTCAACGCGAAGTCGACGGCCTACTACGACCTGGCGAAGCGGCTGCGGGCCGAAGGGGTCCCGGTACAGGGCTTCGGCATCCAGGGGCACCTGGCCATTCAGTACGGCTTCCCGGGGCAGGTCGCCGAGAACCTCGCCCGCTTCGAGAAGCTGGGCATGCAGACTGCGTTCACCGAGGTCGACGTACGCATGATCCTGCCAGTCGACGATGTGAAACTGGCGGCGCAGGCGACGTACTTCCGGGGGCTGCTGGACGCGTGCGTGCAGGCGAGGCGGTGCACCTCGTTCACGGTGTGGGGGTTCAGCGACAAGTACTCGTGGGTGCCGGGGGTCTTCGGCGGGCAGGGGGCGGCGACGCTGATGGACGAGGGGTTCGCGCGCAAGCCGGCGTTCGCGGCGGTGGGGGAGGGGCTGCGGGAGGGGGACTGACGGGTTCGGACGGATACCGAGGACGGGGACTTGTACCTGCGCCCGCCAGGGTCAGAGGAAGTGCCCGCTGGCCAGGTAGGGAGCCGGGGCAGGCATGTCACGGACGGCGATGTAGCCCTCCTGCCCGATGTCGAGACGGGCGGCGAGGCCGACGTCGACCGCCCACTGGCTGGGCGTGGTGATGCAGTTGACGAGGGTGCGCCCCCGAGATGAGGCAAGTGCCTCCCACAGCAGGCGTTGCGCGGTCCCGGGGTGCGCGGCGGCCAACAGGGACGCTTGTCCCCGGTCGTCGGGCGCTCTCCCCGGGGGAGTCGCTGGCCTTCGGCGAGCTAGCGCCGGGAGCACCATGAGCGCCACGGCACTCAACTGGTTCAAGAGCAGCCACAGCGACAGCAGCAACCCCAGTGACTGTGACGAGACAGCCACCGCCCCCGGTGCCGTCCACATCCGCGACTCCAAAGCCACCCAGGGCCCCCGCCTCACCCTCGCCCCCACCGCCTGGGCCGAGTTCATCTCGTACGCGTCCGCCAGTTGATCACACCGGTGTAGCCTTTCCGCTCCCTTGGGAATCCCCTGGGACATCGGAGAGGTGTGCATGAACACGGGTATACGTGGCCGAAGACGTACCGCCGCCGTGATCGCGACAGCCGGAGCCCTCGCGCTCTCGGTGCTCAACGCCCCGGCCGCGCAGGCGAAGGACACGGGCATCGTTCTGACGGACATTGTCATCAACAACGGGAAGCCGGTGGTGGTCGGCACGGCACGGGTGGTGGAACCGCCCGTCACGTTCAATATCGCTCTGCCTCCGGGGTACGACACAGACCACCCGTTCCGCTATGCCGCGCACCCCTTCCTGTACCGGGGAAGCATTACGGCGTCGGCCAACACCGGAGAGGACTACATAGGACCGGGCAGCTACACCTGCTACGAGCTCAGCCTCAAGAGGGCCCGTTGCGAGGGCACGCTGTACATCGACCCCCACCCGGCGCAGGAGCAGGTCGATTCCAACAGCGATGCCACCAAGTGGAAGATCGGCGTGTCCCTCCGTCTGTTCCCGCCCGGCGATGGCCCCGTCACCGCCCAGGAGTATGAGACAAGGCCCGGAACCGTCTCCCTGAGGCGTGCCGCGAAGCTCTCCGTCGCCGACGCCACACCGGAGCCGGTCACCAAGGGCAAGAAGATCACCGTCGCGGGCAAGCTCACCCGGGCGAACTGGACCACCCACAAGAACGGCCCCTACGCCAACAGCACGGTCAGCCTCCAGTTCCGCGCCAAGAACGCCACCACCTTCAAGACGCTCAAGAAGGTCACCACCAACAGCGCGGGCGCCCTCCGCACCACGGTCACGGCCTCCACCGACGGGTTCTTCCGGTGGGTGTACTACGGCAACACCACGACCGGCACCGCGACCAGCGGCCAGGACTACATCGACGTGCGCTGATCGTCGTACGAAGTCGGCAGGGCCATGGCGGGAGCGTCCGGTCAGTGCGTGAGCCGTGCTCCCAGCAGTGGCAGCAACCGCTCCCGCAGGAGTCGCCGGGCCGGGTCCCAGGACGCCCACAGGAGCTTGTGGCGGGTGCCGTCCGTCATGACCACCTCCAGTCCGGAGGTGGTCACCCCGCCGTGCAGGCGCGCTGCGCCCATCCCCGCGAACGGGATCAGCTTGTTCGTGGGATGGGCGGCCAGGACGGTCTCCGCGTCGTGGGTGACGAGCCGGTACGGGTCCCGTGGGGTCGGACCGGAGCCGCCGGACTTCACCAGCGTCGTCAGCAGACCGCTGCGGATGCGCACCAGGCCCTCGGGGAGCAGCCACAGCTCGCCGTGGATCCAGTCCAGCCAGCCGGTTGTACAGGTGTTGGTCAGCAGGCGGGCCTGCACCAGGCGTAGGCGGGAGGCGCGGGCCACCGATTCCGTCAGCAGCGCGCTCCACGCGTCGAGGGACGAGACCCGGTGACTTTCTCCGACGGGCTCGGCCGCCGAGAGGAAGAAGACACGTGCCCGGTTGGCTCCGTGCAGCTCCACGGTGAGCTGGACCTGCCAAGCCGGGGACTCGATCCGTACGGCCAGGGCGTCTGCATCCCCTGCCCACAGGACGTCCGGGACTCGCAGGCCCTCCGCTCGCCAGACCCGTATGTGCGATTCCAGGCGGGCCGCCGCCGTGTTCAGGTCCATGTCATGCGCCACACCAGGGATCATGGCCGATGCCGCCGACCGGGGGACATGCCCCGCAAGGGTTTGACCTTCGTCACCCTGGGGGTATTCTCTCCCGCTCGATTGGCGGAGGCCCTGCCCCGTATGGCAGACTGTCCGAGTTGCTCGGTCGAGTTGTCGATGCTGCGCGCCTCCCGCCGGGAGGACCGAAAGCGAGTCCCACAGTACTCGTCGCCCAATCTGTCGTAAGGCAGCGCTGGGGCGGACGTACGGGAATCTTTCGGGAAGTGTCAGTGCGGCGCCGGCCAGGCATCCGGTGGGTTCGCGTCAGGAGAATCTGGCGCATTCGCCCCCGGCCCGCGGTTCCGGAAGGGCCGTGCTTCCCGTGCAGGGACGTCTCATATGGGACATCTGTGTCGGTGAGAGCGCGACACACCCGACCGCGTGGGTCGGACAAGCAGGGCGAAGAAGTAGACGGAACACCGGGTTCCAGAGCGTACGAAGAGACAGGACTACTGAGTAGCCATGGCGGGACAGAAGATCCGCATCCGGCTCAAGGCCTACGACCACGAGGTCATCGACTCCTCGGCGAAGAAGATCGTCGAGACGGTGACACGCACTGGTGCGTCGGTCGCGGGCCCGGTGCCGCTGCCCACTGAGAAGAACGTGTACTGCGTCATCAAGTCGCCGCACAAGTACAAGGACTCGCGCGAGCACTTCGAGATGCGCACGCACAAGCGCCTGATCGACATTCTCGACCCGACGCCCAAGACCGTTGACTCTCTGATGCGACTCGACCTCCCGGCCGGTGTCGACATCGAGATCAAGCTCTAGGGAACGGTGATCTGAGAATGGCTAAGCAGATCAAGGGCATCCTGGGCGAGAAGCTCGGCATGACGCAGGTGTGGGACGAGAACAACCGTGTTGTTCCCGTCACCGTCGTCAAGGCCGGTCCGAACGTCGTGACCCAGGTCCGTACGAATGACTCCGACGGCTACGAGTCGGTCCAGATCGCCTTCGGCGAGATCGACCCTCGCAAGGTGAACAAGCCCCTCAAGGGTCACTTCGCCAAGGCTGACGTCACCCCCCGCCGCCACCTCGTCGAGATCCGTACCGCTGACGCCAGCGAGTACACCCTCGGCCAGGAGATCACCGCCGAGACCTTCGAGGCCGGCGTCAAGGTGGATGTGACCGGCAACAGCAAGGGCAAGGGCTTCGCCGGTGTCATGAAGCGTCACAACTTCAAGGGACTCGGCGCCGGCCACGGTGTCCAGCGCAAGCACCGCTCCCCCGGCTCCATCGGTGGCTGTGCCACCCCCGGCCGTGTCTTCAAGGGCATGCGCATGGCGGGCCGCATGGGCAACGAGCGGGTCACCACCCAGAACCTGACCGTCCACGCCGTTGACGCGGAGAAGGGTCTGCTGCTCATCAAGGGCGCGATTCCTGGTCCGAACGGCGGCCTCGTCCTGGTCCGCACCGCGGCCAAGGGGGCCTGAGGTACCGATGAGCACTGTTGACATCCTTTCGCCCGCTGGCGAGAAGGCCGGAAGCGTCGAACTCCCCGCGGAGATCTTCGACGTAGAGAAGATCAGCATCCCGCTGCTTCACCAGGTCGTCGTCGCACAGCTGGCCGCTGCCCGTCAGGGCACGCACAAGACCAAGACCCGCGCCGAGGTCCGTGGTGGCGGTAGGAAGCCCTACCGTCAGAAGGGCACCGGCCGCGCCCGTCAGGGTTCGACCCGTGCGCCGCAGTTCGCCGGCGGTGGCGTCGTCCACGGCCCGCAGCCGCGTGACTACTCGCAGCGGACCCCCAAGAAGATGAAGGCCGCGGCCCTGCGCCACGCCCTCACCGACCGGGCCCGCAACGCTCGAATCCACGTCATCACCGGCGTGATCGAGGGCGACACCCCCTCCACCAAGGCCGCGAAGAGCTTCCTCGGCAAGGTCAGCGAGCGCAAGAACGTGCTCCTGGTCATCGAGCGCTCCGACGAGGCCGGGCTGCTTTCCGCCCGCAACCTGCCCCAGGTGCACATCCTGGAGCCGGGCCAGCTGAACACGTACGACGTTCTCGTCTCGGACGACGTGGTCTTCACCCAGGCCGCTTTCGAGTCCTTCGTGTCCGGCCCCAAGGCCACTGACACCGAAGGGAGCGAGGTCTGATGGCCATCCGTCACCCCGCCATTGCCTCCAAGGCGGCCAAGGCCGCCAAGGCCGCGCGCGTCGCCAAGGCGAAGCGGCACGAGGCCGAGGGCAAGAACACCGTCGTCACGCCGATCAGCAAGTCGTTCACGGACCACCGTGACGTCCTGCTGAAGCCGGTCGTGTCCGAGAAGAGCTACGCGCTCATCGACGAGAACAAGTACACGTTCATCGTCGCTCCCGGAAGCAACAAGACCCAGATCAAGCAGGCCGTCCAGGCGGTCTTCTCGGTCAAGGTCACCGGGGTCAACACGATCAACCGCATCGGCAAGCGCAAGCGCACCAAGAGCGGTTTCGGTAAGCGCGCTGACACCAAGCGCGCGATCGTGACCCTCGCCGAGGGCGACCGTATCGACATCTTCGGCGGTCCGTCCGCGTAAGCGGGTCGGATCGTCCGATATCGGACGAGGACTGAGAAATGGGAATCCGCAAGTACAAGCCGACTACGCCGGGCCGCCGTGGCTCCAGCGTCGCCGACTTCGTCGAGGTCACGCGGTCCACGCCGGAGAAGTCGCTGGTTCGCCCCCTGCACAGCAAGGGCGGCCGTAACAATTCCGGTCGTGTGACCGTTCGCCACCAGGGTGGCGGACACAAGCGCGCCTACCGAGTGATCGACTTCCGTCGTCACGACAAGGACGGCGTGCCGGCGAAGGTCGCGCACATCGAGTACGACCCCAACCGCACCGCGCGCATCGCGCTGCTGCACTACGCGGACGGCGAGAAGCGCTACATCCTCGCCCCCCGCAACCTGTCGCAGGGTGACCGCGTCGAGAACGGTCCCGGGGCCGACATCAAGCCGGGCAACAACCTGGCGCTGCGCAACATCCCGGTCGGTACCACGATCCACGCGATCGAGATCCGTCCCGGTGGCGGCGCCAAGTTCGCCCGCTCGGCCGGTGCCTCGGTGCAGCTGCTGGCGAAGGAGGGCACGATGGCCCACCTTCGTATGCCCTCCGGTGAGATCCGCCTGGTCGACCAGCGCTGCCGCGCCACGGTCGGCGAGGTCGGCAACGCCGAGCAGAGCAACATCAACTGGGGCAAGGCCGGCCGTAAGCGCTGGCTGGGCGTCCGTCCGACCGTTCGCGGTGTGGCGATGAACCCGGTTGACCACCCGCACGGTGGTGGTGAAGGCAAGACCTCCGGTGGTCGTCACCCGGTCTCGCCGTGGGGTCAGAAGGAGGGTCGTACTCGTTCGCCGAAGAAGGCTTCGAACAAGTACATCGTCCGCCGCCGCAAGACGAACAAGAAGCGCTAGGAGCGGGTTTAGATGCCGCGCAGTCTCAAGAAGGGGCCCTTCGTCGACGACCACCTCATCAAGAAGGTGGACGTACAGAACGAAGCCGGTTCCAAGAACGTCATCAAGACCTGGTCCCGTCGCTCGATGATCATCCCGGCCATGCTCGGCCACACGATCGCGGTGCACAACGGCAAGACCCACATTCCGGTGTTTGTCACCGAGTCGATGGTCGGCCACAAGCTCGGCGAGTTCTCGCCGACGCGCACCTTCCGGGGTCACGTCAAGGACGACCGGAAGTCGAAGCGCCGCTAACGCGGGGTGGAATCGACCATGACAGACACTGGAAGGACAACCATGGAAGCCAGGGCCCAGGCGCGGTACATCCGCGTCACGCCCATGAAGGCCCGCCGCGTGGTGGACCTTATCCGTGGCATGGACGCCACGGAGGCTCAGGCGGTCCTGCGTTTCGCCCCGCAGGCCGCGAGCGTGCCGGTTGGCAAGGTGCTGGACAGCGCCATTGCCAACGCCGCACACAACTACGACCACACCGACGCCGGCAGCCTCGTCATCACTGAGGCGTACGTCGACGAGGGTCCGACCCTGAAGCGGTTCCGTCCGCGTGCCCAGGGCCGCGCCTACCGGATCCGCAAGCGGACCAGCCACATCACCGTGGTCGTCAGCAGCAAGGAAGGAACCCGGTAATGGGCCAGAAGGTTAACCCGCATGGGTTCCGGCTCGGCATCACCACGGACTTCAAGTCCCGGTGGTACGCCGACAAGCTGTACAAGGACTACGTCGGTGAAGACGTCGCCATCCGTCGGATGATGACGTCCGGCATGGAGCGCGCCGGTATCTCGAAGGTCGAGATCGAGCGCACCCGTGACCGCGTCCGCGTCGACATCCACACCGCGCGTCCGGGCATCGTCATCGGCCGCCGTGGCGCCGAGGCCGACCGTATCCGCGGCGACCTGGAGAAGCTGACCAAGAAGCAGGTCCAGCTCAACATCCTCGAGGTCAAGAACCCCGAGCTCGATGCTCAGCTGGTCGCTCAGGCCGTCGCCGAGCAGCTGTCCTCCCGCGTCTCCTTCCGGCGTGCCATGCGTAAGAGCATGCAGTCGTCGATGAAGGCCGGCGCCAAGGGCATCAAGATCCAGTGCGGTGGCCGTCTCGGCGGCGCCGAGATGTCCCGCTCGGAGTTCTACCGCGAGGGCCGTGTGCCCCTGCACACCCTCCGCGCGAACGTCGACTACGGCTTCTTCGAGGCCAAGACGACCTTCGGCCGTATCGGTGTGAAGGTCTGGATCTACAAGGGCGACGTCAAGAACATCGCCGAGGTCCGCGCCGAGAACGCTGCTGCCCGTGCGGGTAACCGCCCGGCCCGTGGCGGTGCCGGTGGCGGCAGCGACCGTCCGGCCCGTGGTGGTGGCCGTGGTGGCGAGCGTGGCGGCCGCGGCCGCAAGCCGCAGCAGGCTCCCGCTGCCGAGGCCCCCAAGGCCGAGGCTCCGGCGGCTGCCGCTCCGGCTGCTGAAAGCACCGGAACGGAGGCCTGACCGAAATGCTGATCCCCCGTAGGGTCAAGCACCGCAAGCAGCACCACCCGAAGCGCCGTGGCATGTCCAAGGGCGGTACGACGGTCTCGTTCGGCGAGTACGGCATCCAGGCCGTCACGCCGGCGTACGTGACCAACCGCCAGATCGAGGCGGCCCGTATCGCGATGACCCGCCACATCAAGCGTGGCGGCAAGGTCTGGATCAACATCTACCCGGACCGCCCGCTCACCAAGAAGCCTGCCGAGACCCGCATGGGTTCCGGTAAGGGTTCCCCTGAGTGGTGGATCGCGAACGTGCACCCGGGCCGGGTCATGTTCGAACTGTCCTACCCCAACGAGAAGATCGCCCGTGAGGCCCTCACTCGCGCAGCCCACAAGCTGCCGATGAAGTGCCGGATCGTCAAGCGCGAGGCAGGTGAAGCGTGATGTCGGCCGGTACCAAGGCGTCCGAGCTGCGCGAACTGGGTGACGAGGAGCTTCTCAACAAGCTCCGCGAAGCCAAGGAAGAGCTGTTCAACCTCCGCTTCCAGGCGGCGACCGGTCAGCTCGAGAACCACGGTCGGCTCAAGGCCGTCCGAAAGGACATCGCGCGGATCTACACCCTGATGCGTGAGCGCGAGCTGGGCATCGAGACGGTGGAGAGCGCCTGATGAGCGAGAGCAACGTGACTGAGCAGAGCACCACTGAAGGCCGTGGCTTCCGCAAGACCCGTGAGGGTCTCGTCGTCAGCGACAAGATGGACAAGACCGTCGTCGTCGCCGTCGAGGACCGCGTGAAGCACGCGCTGTACGGCAAGGTCATCCGCCGTACCAACAAGCTCAAGGCCCACGACGAGCAGAACGCCGCAGGCGTCGGTGACCGTGTCCTCATCATGGAGACCCGGCCGCTGTCCGCCACGAAGCGGTGGCGCATCGTCGAGATCCTCGAGAAGGCCAAGTAAGTCCTCCTGCGGGCATCCTCGCAGGACAGTTCCGCCAGGCTCGGTGAGCTCCGTAGAACACTTGCGGAGCTCGCCGGGAACCGGCAGACAATCAGGAGATAGACGTGATCCAGCAGGAGTCGCGACTGCGTGTCGCCGACAACACTGGTGCGAAGGAAATCCTTTGCATCCGTGTCCTCGGTGGCTCCGGTCGCCGCTACGCGGGCATCGGCGACGTCATCGTCGCCACCGTCAAGGACGCGATCCCCGGTGGCAACGTGAAGAAGGGTGACGTCATCAAGGCCGTCATCGTTCGCACCGTCAAGGAGCGCCGCCGTCCCGACGGCTCGTACATCCGTTTCGACGAGAACGCCGCTGTTGTTCTGAAGAACGACGGCGACCCTCGTGGCACCCGTATCTTCGGCCCGGTCGGCCGGGAGCTGCGCGAGAAGAAGTTCATGAAGATCATCTCGCTCGCGCCGGAGGTGCTGTAAGCATGAAGATCAAGAAGGGCGACCTGGTTCAGGTCATCACCGGTAAGGACAAGGGCAAGCAGGGCAAGGTCATCGCGGCCTTCCCCCGTGAGGACCGCGTCCTGGTCGAGGGTGTCAACCGGGTCAAGAAGCACACCAAGGCCGGCCCGACCGCAAAGGGTTCGCAGGCCGGCGGCATCGTCACGACCGAGGCGCCCGTCCACGTCTCCAACGTCCAGCTGGTCGTTGAGAAGGACGGCAACAAGGTTGTCACGCGTGTCGGTTACCGCTTCGACGACGAGGGCAACAAGATCCGCGTTGCCAAGCGGACGGGTGAGGACATCTGATGACTACCACCACGACTCCGCGTCTCAAGACGAAGTACCGCGAGGACATCGCGGGCAAGCTGCGTGAGGAGTTCTCCTACGAGAACGTCATGCAGATCCCCGGCCTCGTCAAGATCGTGGTCAACATGGGTGTGGGCGACGCCGCCCGCGACTCCAAGCTGATCGAGGGCGCCATCCGCGACCTCACCACGATCACCGGTCAGAAGCCGGCCGTCACCAAGGCCCGCAAGTCCATCGCGCAGTTCAAGCTGCGTGAGGGTCAGCCGATCGGTGCCCACGTCACGCTTCGTGGCGACCGTATGTGGGAGTTCCTGGACCGCACCCTGTCGCTCGCGCTGCCGCGCATCCGCGACTTCCGTGGTCTGTCTCCCAAGCAGTTCGACGGCCGTGGCAACTACACCTTCGGTCTCACCGAGCAGGTCATGTTCCACGAGATCGACCAGGACAAGATCGACCGCGTCCGGGGTATGGACATCACCGTGGTGACCACGGCGACCAACGACGCCGAAGGCCGTGCCCTTCTCCGTCACCTCGGCTTCCCCTTCAAGGAGGCGTAAGCGAGATGGCGAAGAAGGCTCTGATTGCCAAGGCTGCTCGTAAGCCCAAGTTCGGAGTACGTGGCTACACGCGCTGCCAGCGCTGCGGCCGTCCGCACTCCGTGTACCGCAAGTTCGGCCTGTGCCGCGTGTGCCTTCGTGAGATGGCTCACCGTGGCGAGCTGCCGGGCGTGACCAAGAGCTCCTGGTAATCCTGCTTTTCAGGGATTCCCGAAGCTCTCGGTAAGCAATGGGCGTGTCAGGCGCCCACCCTTTCATGGCTTAGGCTTGGAGGGTTGGGCGCCTGATTGCCGCCCGTACGACTTACTACGCCGTAGGTCCCCCGCACCGCACCCGTCCCGCCACTGAGTGAGTGGGGAGAGGGATGGCGCATCCAGGAAACCCCGGCGAGAGAGGCCGAAGGCCAATTCATGACCATGACTGATCCGATCGCGGACATGCTGACTCGTCTGCGTAACGCGAACTCGGCGTACCACGACGATGTCGCGATGCCGCACAGCAAGATCAAGTCGCACATCGCGGAGATCCTCCAGCAGGAGGGCTTCATCACCGGCTGGAAGGTCGAGGACGCCGAAGTCGGCAAGAAGCTCGTCCTCGAGCTGAAGTTCGGCCCGAACCGTGAGCGCTCCATCGCGGGCATCAAGCGGATTTCGAAGCCGGGTCTGCGTGTGTACGCGAAGTCCACCTCCCTGCCCAAGGTGCTCGGTGGCCTCGGCGTGGCGATCATCTCCACGTCGCACGGTCTCCTCACCGACAAGCAGGCCGGCAAGAAGGGCGTAGGCGGAGAAGTCCTCGCCTACGTCTGGTAGAAGGGAACGGAGGAAACAGCTATGTCGCGTATTGGCAAGCTCCCCATCACGGTTCCCGCCGGCGTGGACGTCACCATCGACGGCCGTACGGTCCAGGTGAAGGGCCCCAAGGGTTCTCTCTCCCACACCGTCGCTGCGCCGATCGACATCGCCAAGGGTGAGGACGGCGTTCTCAACGTCACCCGCCCCAACGACGAGCGTCTGAACAAGGCCCTGCACGGCCTGTCCCGCACGCTGGTGGCGAACATGATCACCGGCGTGACCGCGGGTTACGTGAAGAAGCTCGAGATCAGCGGTGTCGGTTACCGCGTGGCGGCGAAGGGCACGAGCCTCGAGTTCGCGCTCGGCTACAGCCACCCGATCACCGTCGAAGCGCCCGAGGGCATCAGCTTCAAGGTCGAGAACCCGACGCGGTTCTCGGTCGAGGGCATCGACAAGCAGAAGGTCGGCGAGGTTGCGGCCAACATCCGCAAGCTGCGCAAGCCCGACCCGTACAAGGCCAAGGGTGTCAAGTACGAGGGCGAAGTCATCCGCCGCAAGGTCGGAAAGGCGGGTAAGTAAGCCATGGCATACGGTACGAAGATCGCTAAGGGCGACGCTTACAAGCGTGCTGCCATCAAGCGGCGTCACATCCGGATCCGTAAGAAGGTCAACGGAACGGGTGAGCGTCCCCGCCTGGTGGTAACCCGCTCGAACCGCCACATCGTGGCCCAGGTCATCGACGACATCAAGGGTCACACCCTGGCGTCGGCGTCGACCCTGGACGCCTCGATCCGCGGTAACGAGGGCGAAGACAAGTCGGCGCAGGCCGGCAAGGTCGGCGCACTCGTCGCCGAGCGCGCCAAGGCCGCCGGTGTCGAGACCGTCGTGTTCGACCGTGGTGGCAGCCGGTACGCCGGGCGTATCGCCGCCCTGGCCGACGCCGCCCGCGAAGCCGGGCTCAAGTTCTGAGCCGCCCGTCGCGCTCGCGACTTAACCGTCGCAGCGCAGCGTAGCTAGCGGAAAAAGAGAGAGGTAATCCAATGGCTGGACCCCAGCGCCGCGGAAGCGGTGCCGGTGGCGGCGAGCGGCGGGACCGGAAGGGCCGTGACGGCGGCGCTGCTGCCGCCGAGAAGACCGCGTACGTTGAGCGCGTTGTCGCGATCAACCGCGTCGCCAAGGTTGTGAAGGGTGGTCGTCGCTTCAGCTTCACTGCGCTCGTCGTAGTGGGCGATGGCGATGGCACCGTCGGTGTCGGTTACGGCAAGGCCAAGGAGGTGCCGGCCGCGATCGCCAAGGGTGTTGAAGAGGCCAAGAAGCACTTCTTCAAGGTCCCCCGTATCCAGGGCACCATCCCGCACCCGATCACGGGCGAGAAGGCCGCGGGCGTCGTCCTGCTCAAGCCTGCTTCCCCCGGTACCGGCGTTATCGCCGGTGGCCCGGTGCGTGCTGTCCTGGAGTGCGCCGGCGTTCACGACATCCTGTCGAAGTCGCTCGGCTCGTCCAACGCGATCAACATCGTGCACGCGACCGTGGCGGCCCTCAAGGGCCTGCAGCGTCCCGAGGAGATCGCGGCCCGCCGCGGTCTGCCCCTCGAGGACGTCGCCCCCGCGGCTCTGCTTCGTGCACGTGCGGGAGCGGGTGCGTAATGGCTCGCCTCAAGGTCACGCAGACGAAGTCGTACATCGGCAGCAAGCAGAACCACCGTGACACCCTGCGGTCCCTTGGTCTCAAGGGAATCAACACCGTGGTCGTCAAGGAGGACCGCCCCGAGTTCCGCGGAATGGTTCACACCGTCCGCCACCTCGTGACGGTTGAGGAGGTCGACTGATCATGGCGGAGAACAACCCGCTCAAGATCCACAACCTCCGTCCCGCCCCGGGCGCCAAGACCGCCAAGACCCGTGTGGGTCGTGGTGAGGCGTCGAAGGGTAAGACGGCTGGACGTGGTACCAAGGGCACGAAGGCCCGTTACCAGGTTCCGGAGCGCTTCGAGGGTGGCCAGATGCCCCTCCACATGCGTCTCCCGAAGCTCAAGGGCTTCAAGAACCCGTTCAAGACCGAGTACCAGGTCGTGAACCTCGACAAGCTGGGCGCGCTGTACCCGGAGGGTGGCGAGGTCACCGTCGAGGGTCTCGTCGCCAAGGGTGCCGTTCGCAAGAACAGCCTCGTCAAGGTCCTCGGCCAGGGCGAGATCTCCGTGGCGCTGCAGGTGACGGTCGACGCCGTCTCCGGCTCCGCCAAGGAGAAGATCACCGCCGCCGGCGGTACCGTCACCGAGCTCGTCTGAACACCACAGGCGTCTCGATGACTTGAGCGATCCCTGCCGGGGATACCCCACAAATGGGGTATCCCCGGTTGGTCGTTCCTAGGGAGGCATGGTCGCCGGTATGGTGGCCAGCAATGTCAATTTGAGTCCGGTGTGCTCACGAGGAACTCCGGACGCCTCTTGGCTGTTAGTTATCTGTCAACGTATCCGTCGAACCTCAAGACCGTCACCTCTGACGCAGTAGCGCGGGGGTCGCAGGAGGCACCGTGCTCACCGCGTTCGCCCGGGCGTTCAAGACGCCCGACCTGCGCAAGAAGCTGCTCTTCACGCTCGGCATCATCGGGATCTATCGGGTGGGCACACACATCCCGATCCCAGGTGTCGACTATCAGAACGTCCAGACGTGTATCGACGTGGCGAAGGGCAACCAGGGCCTGTTCGGTCTGGTCAACATGTTCAGCGGCGGCGCGCTGCTGCAGATCACGGTCTTCGCGCTCGGCATCATGCCGTACATCACGGCGAGCATCATTCTCCAGCTGCTGACCGTGGTGATCCCGCGTCTGGAAGCCCTCAAGAAGGAGGGCCAGGCCGGTACAGCGAAGATCACGCAGTACACGCGTTACCTGACGGTGGCGCTCGCCATCCTGCAGGGCACCGGTCTCGTCGCCACCGCCCGCAGCGGCGCGCTCTTCAGCGGCTGCCCGGTCGCCAGCGAGATCGTCCCGGACCAGTCGATCTTCGTGACCATCACCATGGTCGTCACCATGACCGCCGGCACCGCCGTCGTCATGTGGCTCGGTGAGCTCATCACCGACCGCGGCATCGGCAACGGCATGTCCATCCTGATGTTCATCTCGATCGCCGCCACCTTCCCGTCCGCGCTGTGGGCCATCAAGACCCAGGGCAGCCTGGCGGACGGCTGGATCGAGTTCGGCACGGTCATCGCCGTCGGCCTCGTCATGGTCGCGCTGGTGGTCTTCGTCGAGCAGGCTCAGCGCCGCATTCCCGTTCAGTACGCGAAGCGCATGATCGGCCGCCGGTCCTACGGCGGCACGTCGACGTACATTCCGCTCAAGGTCAACCAGGCCGGCATTATCCCTGTGATCTTTGCCTCGTCGCTGCTCTACATCCCCGCGCTGGTCGCGCAGTTCTCCGGCGGTACGTCCGGCTGGAAGACGTGGATCGAGCAGAACCTGACCAAGGGTGACCACCCGATTTACATCACCACGTACTTCTTGCTGATCGTTTTCTTCGCGTTCTTCTACGTCGCCATCTCCTTCAACCCCGAAGAAGTAGCCGACAACATGAAGAAGTATGGTGGCTTCATCCCGGGCATCCGGGCTGGCCGGCCCACCGCTGAGTACCTGAGCTACGTACTCAACCGGATCACCTGGCCGGGTTCGCTGTACCTGGGTCTGATCGCTCTCGTACCGACGATGGCGTTGGTTGGTTTCGGGGCAAACCAGAACTTCCCGTTCGGTGGGACCAGCATCCTCATCATCGTGGGTGTCGGTCTTGAGACCGTGAAGCAGATTGAGAGCCAGCTCCAGCAGCGCAATTACGAAGGGTTCCTCCGCTGATGCGAATCGTCCTCGTCGGGCCGCCTGGTGCCGGGAAGGGAACGCAGGCCGCGTTCCTCGCCAAGAACCTGTCGATCCCGCACATCTCCACGGGCGACCTCTTCCGGGCCAACATCAGCAAGCAGACGGAACTCGGAAAACTCGCCAAGTCCTACATGGACGCGGGCAACCTGGTGCCGGACGAGGTCACGATCGCCATGGCCAAGGACCGCATGGAGCAGTCCGACGCGGTGAACGGCTTCCTGCTGGACGGCTTCCCGAGGAACGTCTCGCAGGCCGAGGCGCTGGACGAGATGCTGAAGGCCGAGTCCATGAAGCTGGACGCGGTCCTCGACCTGGAGGTCCCCGAGGACGAGGTGGTCAAGCGCATCGCCGGCCGCCGCATCTGCCGTAACGACTCGGCGCATGTCTTCCACGTGACGTACCAGGCGCCGAAGGCCGAGGGCGTCTGTGACGTCTGCGGCGGCGAGCTGTACCAGCGGGACGACGACTCCGAGCAGACGGTCCGCAAGCGGCTGGAGGTCTACCACACCCAGACCGAGCCGATCATCGACTACTACAAGGCCCAGGGCCTCGTGGTGACGATCTCGGCGCTTGGCAAGGTGGAGGACGTCACCGGCAAGGCGATGGCCGCGCTGAAGGGTGATGGCGAGGGCCAGTAGTCCTTTCGTTCGTACGTCGGACAGCCGCGGTTTCCTGTCAGGGGACCGCGGCTGCTGCGTGGGGGCGGGTCCCCGTATCGTTGAGTTCATTCGTTCGCTCCCAGTCCAGCAGCCCAGTCCCCGCCCAGCCCAGTCCCTCCCAGTCCAGTCCAATCGGTCCAAGAAAGGCCGTCGTCCCCATGGTGCAGATCAAGACCCCCGAGCAGATCGCCAAGATGCGCGAGGCGGGGCTTGTCGTCGCCGCCATTCACGCGGCCACTCGTGAGGCTGCCGTGCCCGGCGCCAGCACGAAGGATCTGGACGAGGTCGCGCGGAAGGTGCTCGCCGAGCACAACGCGAAGCCGAACTTCCTTGGGTACGGCGGGTTCCCGGCCACGATCTGCACGTCCGTCAACGAGGTCGTCGTGCACGGCATCCCGTCCGACGAGGTCGTGCTGAAGGACGGGGACATCATCTCGATCGACTGCGGCGCGATCATCGACGGCTGGCACGGGGACGCGGCATACACGGCGTTCGTGGGGTCCGGGCACGCTCCGGAGCTGGTGGAGCTGTCACGGGTGACGGAGGAGTCGATGTGGGCGGGGATCGCCGCCATGAAGCAGGGGAACCGGCTTGTCGACATCTCCCGTGCGATTGAGACGTACATCCGGCGTCAGCCCAAGGCGGGTGGCGGGCGGTACGGGATCATCGAGGACTACGGCGGGCATGGCATCGGTACCGAGATGCACATGGACCCGCATCTGCTGAACTACGTCGAGCGCAAGCGGGGCAAGGGGCCGAAGCTGGTCCCCGGGTTCTGCCTCGCCATCGAGCCGATGGTGTCGCTGGGTACCCCGAAGACCGAGGTCCTCGCGGACGACTGGACGGTCATCACGACGGACGGGACCTGGTCGTCGCACTGGGAGCACTCCGTGGCGTTGACGGAGGCGGGGCCGCTGGTGCTTACGTCTCCCGACGGGGGGAAGGCGAAGTTGGCGGAGCACGGTGTGACTGCGGCGCCGGATCCGCTGGCGTAGGTTTTCTTCGCCCCCGCCGCCCCTACCCGTCCCATCCCCAGGGGCTCCGCCCCGTCGACCCCACCAGGGCGCGCTGCCCCCTGGGGCCGTCGCGGGGAGGCGTCCCGTGCGCTGCGCTTCCGGCTTCTCCGCCGGCCCTTGTGGGGAGGCGGAGTCCTGTGGGCTCCCCGGGCTCTGCCCCTGCCCCCGGGGCGGTTGTCGCGCCGCTCCTGTGCCTTGGTCGGGGCTTCCTCGGTGTTGCGGGCGGGGGCTGTGTTCCGCTGAGCCCTGTCCGCTCCGGTGGCGGGGCCCGCTCGGGGTCTGCTCCGGCGCCCCGGCGGGACTGCGCCCCATGTGCCCGGCTTCGGGGGTCCGGATACAGGTCCGGGGTTTGGCCTGGGTCCCCCGGGATCAGCTGTCTGCCTCTGTTCGCCCGTGTGGTCCCACCGGGCTTTGTCCGGTGTCCGGTGCTCGGGCGCCGGAGGTGCTGCGTGCCCCTTGCTGGTTAAGGATCACCCATGCGGGGCAGTCTTCCTCGATTCGTCTTTCCGGGTGCGCTGACGTAGACTTACTCGTCAGCTCTCGTGCACCCGCATGTCCGCATGCGCCCGTTGGGGAACGCATGGGAGTCGATCAAGGTAGTCGATTCGAAGGGCGAAGCGTGGCCAAGAAGCAAGGTGCCATCGAGATCGAGGGCACTGTCGTCGAGTCTCTTCCGAACGCGATGTTCAAGGTTGAGCTCCAGAACGGCCACCAGGTCCTGGCACACATCAGCGGCAAGATGCGTATGCACTACATCCGCATCCTCCCTGACGACCGGGTCGTGGTGGAGCTGTCTCCGTACGACCTGACTCGTGGCCGGATCGTCTACCGGTACAAGTGAGCTTGGGCGGGTCCCGTACTCGTCCCGGCGGCCGGGAGGGTCGTCGCCGGACAGGTCTCACCTGTCAAACTCTCCGGAGCGATCCAGGGGAGAGTCTTTCTGATCAGTCAGGAAGAGAACTCCAACGATACAAGTAGATCTTTACTCTCGCCCTCCGCGTGCACCTGGCGTGGGGGCACTGACCCGGAGAACCTCACCCCATGAAGGTCAAGCCGAGCGTCAAGAAGATCTGCGACAAGTGCAGGGTGATCCGCCGTCATGGTCGGGTCATGGTCATCTGCGAGAACCCGCGGCACAAGCAGCGCCAGGGCTGACGCACGACCCCCTTCTGCACCCCGCAGAAATTCGCGCGACGCGAGCAGTACATGTTCATACGCAGGGCCCAGGTCCGGAGTTCACGGACCTGATACCCCCGGTCGGAGGCCGGGGACCCAGTTCGTACCTCATACGGCGGCTGGGAAACGGCCTTGTGGAAGACCTCCGAACAACAACTGGAGCCATTGAATGGCACGCGTTTCCGGTGTTGACATCCCGCGCGAGAAGCGTGTGGAGGTCGCCCTCACCTATGTGTTCGGCATCGGCCGGACCCTTTCCCAGCTGACGCTGGCGGAGACGGGCATCGACCCGAACACCCGTGTTCGGGACCTCTCCGAGGAGCAGCTCGTCGCGATCCGCGAGTACGTGGACGCCAACATCAAGACCGAGGGTGACCTCCGTCGCGAGATCCAGGGCGACATTCGCCGCAAGATCGAGATCGGCTGCTACCAGGGTATTCGCCACCGCCGTGGCCTGCCCGTCCACGGCCAGCGCACCAGCACGAACGCCCGTACCCGCAAGGGCCCGCGTCGCGCGATCGCCGGCAAGAAGAAGCCCGGCAAGAAGTAGTCCACAGCGGACAACGCTTCATCAGCGGTCTTCGCTGTAGGACCGACCACCTCCCCGTAGGAGAATTAGATGCCCCCCAAGGGTCGTCAGGGCGCTGCCAAGAAGGTGCGCCGCAAGGAAAAGAAGAACGTCGCTCACGGGCACGCTCACATCAAGAGCACGTTCAACAACACGATCGTCTCGATCACGGACCCCTCGGGCAACGTGATCTCCTGGGCCTCCGCCGGCCACGTCGGCTTCAAGGGCTCGCGCAAGTCCACCCCCTTCGCCGCGCAGATGGCCGCCGAGTCGGCCGCCCGCCGCGCGCAGGAGCACGGCATGCGCAAGGTCGACGTCTTCGTCAAGGGCCCGGGTTCGGGTCGCGAGACGGCCATCCGTTCGCTTCAGGCGACCGGTCTTGAGGTCGGCTCCATCCAGGACGTCACCCCGACTCCGCACAACGGCTGCCGTCCGCCCAAGCGCCGTCGCGTCTGATCTTCTGATCTGATCTGCGGTCGTTTCGGGTTTCGGGCGGTATGGCTCTTCGGAGCCATACCGCCCGTACCCTTGTAGTACTAGTCGGGCATCAAATAGTGGGTGCCCATGACTGAAGGATCACAGCATGCTGATCGCTCAGCGTCCCTCGTTGACCGAAGAGGTCGTCGACGAGTTCCGCTCCCGGTTCGTCATCGAGCCGCTGGAGCCGGGCTTCGGCTACACCCTCGGCAACTCCCTCCGCCGGACCCTTCTGTCCTCGATCCCGGGTGCGGCTGTCACCAGCATCCGTGTCGACGGCGTTCTGCACGAGTTCACCACCGTGCCGGGCGTCAAGGAA
>NZ_JAVFVX010000640.1:0-236 GCF_033441795.1 Streptomyces sp. ADMS
CAGCCAGGGCGAGGGCTCCAAGGGGCAGCGCGGTTACGACTGGGCCTGGTTCGAGATCACCCTGCCCGGACAGCTGCCGGCCGACGGCTTCACCCACCAGCTGCTGATCCGCCGCAGCACCGACAAGAAGCAACTGGCCGGCGGCCGCGTCGACTACGACTACGCGTACTTCCTCGTCCACGCCCCCGCCGCCGACCCGGTCACCGAGGCGATCGTGAGGGCCGGGGTCCGCTGGA
>NZ_JAVFVX010000641.1:0-235 GCF_033441795.1 Streptomyces sp. ADMS
TACCGGGCCAGCACCTTGCTCACCGCCGGAGTCAGCGCCGCCGCCAGCCGGGCCGCGACAGGGAGCGAGTCGTCGCCCAGGCCGCGCGCGGAAGCAAGCACTACGGCTCGGGCCGCCTTCTTCGGTATGCCGGCGGCGGCACGCTCGTACAGCAGCGCGCCTTCCTCCAGCACCAGCCCGGTGTCGATCCCGGCCGGGATCTTGATGCCCGCGTGGTGCCGCCAGGTGCCGATCG
>NZ_JAVFVX010000642.1:0-235 GCF_033441795.1 Streptomyces sp. ADMS
CACCGGTGTCGCCTTGGGTGCCTTGGGTGCCGGTGTCGCCCTGGAATCCCTGGAATCCCTGCGTGCCGGTGTCGCCTTGGGTGCCTTGTGTGCCGGTGTCGCCTTGGGTGCCCTGAGCACCGGTGTCGCCTTGGAAGCCTTGTGTGCCTTGAGCGCCGGTGTCACCTTGGGTGCCCTGAGCACCGGTGTCGCCTTGGGTGCCTTGGGTGCCGGTGTCGCCCTGGAATCCCTGGAA
>NZ_JAVFVX010000643.1:0-234 GCF_033441795.1 Streptomyces sp. ADMS
GGAGCGCAAGATCCGCAGCGCCGGGCGGCCGTGGACGGTGGGCGACATCGCGATGATGGCCGACGGCCAGTGGGCTGTGGGCACTCAGGCCGAGGGGCAGCGTAACGGGGAAGCCGTGGTGGAGCACCGGATCGCGGACGGGCGGCGCGTCGAGCTGACGGTGGAGGAGTTGGCCCGCTCGGTGGGCTCCCGGTTCGGGGACGCCCACCGCGACGAAGACGCGGAGTAACCGGT
>NZ_JAVFVX010000644.1:0-234 GCF_033441795.1 Streptomyces sp. ADMS
ACCGGTTACTCCGCGTCTTCGTCGCGGTGGGCGTCCCCGAACCGGGAGCCCACCGCGCGGGCCAGCTCCTCCACCGTCAGCTCGACGCACCGCCCGTCCGCGATCCGGCGCTCCGCCACGGCTTCCCCGTCGCGCTGCCCCTCGGCCTGGGTACCCACGGCCCACTGGCCGTCGGCCACCATCGCGATGTCGCCCACCGTCCACGGCCGCCCGGCGCTGCGGATCTTGCGCTCC
>NZ_JAVFVX010000645.1:0-233 GCF_033441795.1 Streptomyces sp. ADMS
TGACTGGTACTAATAGGCCGAGGGCTTGTCCTCAGTTGCTCGCGTCCACTGTGTTAGTTCTGAGACAACGACCGTTGTCGGCTTTTGAGCAGAACATCTAACTGAAGAGTGTGCTTGTTCGCTCGAAACCAATAGGGTTTCGGTGGTCATAGCGTGAGGGAAACGCCCGGTTACATTTCGAACCCGGAAGCTAAGCCTTACAGCGCCGATGGTACTGCAGGGGGGACCCTGTG
>NZ_JAVFVX010000646.1:0-232 GCF_033441795.1 Streptomyces sp. ADMS
GGTTCAGTGCGGGGATCCGGAACCGTCGTGCCCGGGCGTCTGGGGACCGGGCCGCCTCGCGGCGGATCAGGTCGGTCTCGCAGACCACTTCGACGAGCTTGTCGTCGTCCACGACGGGCAGCCCACTGTTCCGATGCCGGTCCAGCAGCCGCACGACGTCCATGAACGGCTCTACCGGCGCGCCTCGACGACGTCACAGGTCATCACTTCACCGACGATGCGGGCCATGCCG
>NZ_JAVFVX010000647.1:0-231 GCF_033441795.1 Streptomyces sp. ADMS
TACTCCCAGCTGTTCGGCGGACGCAACCGTGACCAGAACACCGCGGTGGCGATCGCAGTTGTCATGGGGGTCTCCGCCCTGGTCTACGCGATCAGCTTCCTGCTGATCCGGGCGCTGTCCCGCTACCGCGAACTGGCCGCCGACCGCGCCGGAGCCATGCTCACCGCGAGGCCCTCCGCCCTGGCCTCGGCCCTGACCAAGGTCACCGGCGACATCGCCCGCATCCCCACC
>NZ_JAVFVX010000648.1:0-231 GCF_033441795.1 Streptomyces sp. ADMS
GGTTCAGTGCGGGGATCCGGAACCGTCGTGCCCGGGCGTCTGGGGACCGGGCCGCTCGCGGCGGATCAGTTCGGTCTCGCAGACCACTTCGACGAGCTTGTCGTCGTCCACGATGGGCAGCCCGCTGTTCCGATGCCGGTCCAGCAGCCGCACGATGTCCATGAACGGCTCTACCAGCGCGCCTCGACGACGTCACAGGTCATCACTTCACCGACGATGCGGGCCATGCCG
>NZ_JAVFVX010000649.1:0-229 GCF_033441795.1 Streptomyces sp. ADMS
GCGTGGACCACGTCAACGGCGAACGCTGGCACGCCGACTTCACCAGCGCCACCCCCCTCTACCTGGTGCGGGAGGCCGTGCTCGCCTTCAGCAGTACCGAGCCCGTCGAGCGTCCGCTGTCGGGCATCCCCGAGCGGAATCTGCCGTACGTCACCGTCTCGCCCGTCGGCGGGAGCGCCGACCCGCGCCGGTCGGCCGCGCTCGCCCGCACGCCCA
The DNA here is from genome assembly GCF_033441795.1 of Streptomyces sp. ADMS. Classification (NCBI taxonomy): domain Bacteria; kingdom Bacillati; phylum Actinomycetota; class Actinomycetes; order Kitasatosporales; family Streptomycetaceae; genus Streptomyces; species Streptomyces sp. ADMS. The sequence continues at coordinate 217 of NZ_JAVFVX010000649.1, forward strand.
ACACATCGCAGGC
>NZ_JAVFVX010000064.1:0-45250 GCF_033441795.1 Streptomyces sp. ADMS
GCGGACGCAGAAAACGATCAGAAGATCACTCTCGAACCACCTCGGTGGATCAAGGTTAAGCGCCTTACGGTCTCCTCCTGTCCGGGCGCTCCCCCACCGCGCCAGGACGCCCCACTCGTCCCCGCCGCCCCTGGAGTACCCATGGCCACCACCGCGCCCCCACCCGTGCATCCCGTGGACGAGGTCCCACCCGTACGCCAGCTGGCCGTCTTCGGCCTGCAGCACGTGCTCGCGATGTACGCGGGAGCCGTGGCGGTGCCCCTGATCGTCGGCGGTGCGATGAAGCTGTCGCCCGCCGATCTGGCGTATCTGATCACCGCGGACCTGTTGGTGTGCGGGATCGCGACACTCATCCAGTGCGTGGGTTTCTGGCGCTTCGGCGTCCGGCTGCCGATCATGCAGGGGTGCACCTTCGCGGCCGTGTCGCCGATGGTCCTCATCGGTACGACGGGCGGCGGGCTGCCCGCGATCTACGGCTCGGTGATCGTCGCGGGGCTCGCGATCGTGCTGCTCGCGCCGGTCTTCGGGCGGCTGCTGCGCTTCTTCCCCCCGCTGGTGACCGGCACGGTGATTCTGATCATCGGTCTGTCACTGCTGCCGGTGGCGGGCAACTGGGCGGCAGGAGGGGTGGGTTCGCCGGAGTTCGGCGAACCGAAGAACCTGGCTCTGGCCGCCTTCGTGCTGGCCGTGGTGCTCGGGGTGCAGCGGTTCGCGCCGGTGTTCCTGAGCCGGATCGCGGTGCTGACCGGGATCGTCGTGGGGCTGGCCGTGGCCGTTCCCTTCGGCTTCACGGACTTCGACGGGGTCGGGGACGCGAACTGGGTCGGCGTCAGCGCGCCGTTCCACTTCGGGGCGCCCGCCTTCGAGGTGTCGGCGATCGTCTCCATGCTGGTGGTGGCGCTGGTGACGATGACCGAGACGACCGGTGACCTGATCGCGGTGGGCGAGATGACCGGCCGGAAGGTCGAGCCGCGCTCCCTGGCCGACGGGCTGCGCGCCGACGGCTTCTCCACCGTCCTCGGCGGCGTCTTCAACACGTTTCCGTACACGGCCTACGCCCAGAACGTCGGCCTCGTCGGGATGACCCGGGTGCGCAGCCGCTGGGTCGTGGCGGTCGCCGGCGGCATCCTCGTGCTGCTCGGTCTACTGCCCAAGCTGGGCGCGGTGGTCGCGGCCGTTCCGGCGCCGGTACTGGGCGGCGCGGGTCTGGTGATGTTCGGGACGGTCGCCGCGAGCGGGCTGCGCACGCTGGCCCGGGTCGAGTTCGGGGACAACCACAACCTGACGGTCGTGGCGGTCTCGGTGGCCGTGGGCATGCTGCCCGTCGGTGTGCCGACGGTGTACGCGAAGTTCCCGGACTGGTTCCAGACGGTGATGAACAGCGGCATCAGCGCGGGCTGCCTGACGGCGATCGTACTGAACCTGCTCTTCAACCACCTTGCGGGGAAAAGCGGTTCAGTCGGCGGCAACACCGCCGAGGCGGTCGGCCTGGCGGGCGGCGGCGGACAGGACGCTGTCGAGAAGTCCCGGAAAGAGGCCGTCTAGGTCGTCCCGGCGCAGGCCGTTCATCTTGGCCGTGCCCCGGTAGACCTGCCGGATCATCCCGCTCTCGCGCAGCACCCGGAAGTGGTGGGTGGTCGTGGACTTGGTGACCGGGAGCACGAAGTGCGAACAGGAGAGCTCGTCGCCGGTGGCGGCGAGCTCTCGTACGACCTGGAGGCGCATCGGGTCGGAGAGCGCGTGCAGCACGCCCTCCAGCCGGATCTCCTCCCGCACCGGGTGCGGAAGATCGCGACTGCTGGGGGCGGGGGCTGCGGTGGCCACGGCGACTCTCCACTTCGTCGGGAATCCCATTGTACGAGAACTCTCGTAGTTTGACACTCGCCGTACTACGATGTCTATCGTATGAGTCGTCCAGTGACCCGCTGACGAACGACGAGAGACGAATGGAGTCCGCCGTGAGCGCGCTCTTCGAGCCCTACCGCCTCCGCGACCTGACCATCCCCAACCGCGTGTGGATGCCCCCGATGTGCCAGTACTCGGCGGCACCCGAAGGCCCGGAGACCGGCGCCCCGAACGACTGGCACTTCGCGCACTACGCGGCTCGCGCCGCCGGCGGCACCGGTTTGATCGTCGTCGAGGCCACCGCCGTCGGCCCGGAGGGCCGGATCACCCCGTACGACCTCGGCATCTGGAACGACACCCAGGTCGAGGCGTTCCGCCGGATCACCCGTTTCCTCGTCTCCCAGGGCACCGTGCCCGCCATCCAGCTGGCCCACGCCGGCCGCAAGGCCTCCACCGGCCTGCCCTGGAAGGGTGGCGCCCCGCTCGGACCGGACACCCTCGGCTGGCAGCCGCTCGGCGCGAGCCCACTGCCGTTCGACCAGGAACACCCGGTCCCGGCCGAGTTGACGGTCGATCAGATTCGTGAGGTCGTCCGCCAGTTCGCGGACGCGGCCCGTCGCGCCCTCGACGCGGGCTTCGAGGTCGCCGAGATCCACGGCGCGCACGGCTATCTGATCAACGGTTTCCTGTCCCCGCACTCCAACCACCGCACCGACGCCTACGGCGGCTCCTACGAGAACCGTGTTCGTTTCGCGCTCGAAGCCGTCGACGCCGTACGGGAGGTGTGGCCCGACGACAAGCCGCTGTTCTTCCGTGTCTCGGCGACCGACTGGCTGGCGGACGGGGGCTGGAGCCCCGACGACACCGTGCGCTTCGCCGCCGAGCTCCACGCCCACGGTGTCGACCTGCTCGACGTCTCCACCGGCGGCAACGCCTCCGGCGTACGCATCCCGACGGGCCCCGGATATCAGGTCCCCTTCGCCGCGCGGGTGAAGGCCGAGACCTCGCTGCCCGTCGCCGCCGTGGGCATGATCACCGACGCCGGGCAGGCCGAGAAGATCCTGGCCAACGGCGAGGCCGACGCGGTGCTCCTCGGCCGTGAACTGCTGCGCAACCCGTCGTGGGCCCGGCACGCGGCCCGCGAGCTGGGCGGCGAGGTGCGTGTGCCGGACCAGTACCACCGGTCCGTCTGAGGACTCACAGGGACGGCGGCAAGGCCTGTTCCGCCCAGATGGTCTTGCCCGTGCCCGTGGGGCGGGTGCCCCAGCGGTCGGTGAGCTGGGCGACGAGGAGGAGGCCGCGACCGCCCTCGTCGAAGGTGCGGGCCCGGCGCAGATGTGGCGAGGTGCTGCTGCCGTCGGAGACCTCGCAGATGAGGGTGCGGTCGCGGATCAGCCGGAGCTGGATGGGGTCGCCGCCGTAGCGGATCGCGTTGGTGACCAGTTCGCTCACCACCAGCTCTGTGACGAAGGCGGCCTCGTCGATGCCCCAGCGGGTCAGCTGGTCCGTGACGTGTTTGCGGGCGGTGGCGACCACGGCCGGGTCGGCGGGCAGGTCCCAGACCGCGACCTGTTCGGCGTCCAGGGCGCGGGTGCGGGCGACCAGCAGGGCGACGTCGTCGCCCGGTGTCTCCGGGAGCAGGGAGCCGAGCACCGTGTCGCAGACGTACTCCAGACTGTCGGCCGGTGCGGCGAGTGCCGTACACAGCGCGGCGGTTCCGGCGTCCAGGTCGCGATCGCGGGCCTCGACCAGACCGTCCGTGTAGAGCGCGAGCACGGCGCCCTCGGGCAGCTCCAGCTCGATCGCCTCGAAGGGCAGCCCGCCGACGCCGAGCATGGGACCCGCGTTCACCTCCACGACCTCGACCCTGCCGTCCGGGTACAGGACGACCGGCGGCGGGTGCCCGGCGGCGGCGAGCGTGCAGCGCCGGGACACCGGGTCGTACACCGCGTACAGACAGGTCGCGCCGATCTCGCCGGACTCGCCGGACTCGTCGGTCCCCAGATGGCCGACCAGGTCGTCCAGGTGGGTGAGCAGCTCGTCGGGCGGCAGATCGACGTCCGCCAGCGTCCAGACCGCCGTACGGAGTCTGCCCATGGTCACCGAGGCGTGCAGACCGTGGCCGACGACGTCCCCGACGACCAGCGCCACCCGGGTCCCGGACAGCGGGATCACATCGAACCAGTCGCCGCCCACGCCCGCCCGGGACAGCGCGGGCAGATAGCGCGAGGCGAACTCGACGGCCGCCTGGCCGGCCACCGTCTGGGGCAGCAGGCTGCGCTGGAGGGCCAGGGCGGTGGTGCGTTCGCGGGTGTAGCGGCGGGCGTTGTCCACACACACGGCGGCGCGGCTGACCAGTTCCCGGGCCAGCGACACATCGTCCTCGTCGAACACGTCGGGCTTCTCGGGTGTCAGCAGCCGCACGAACACGGCCACGCCCAGCGTCGTACCGCGCGCGGTCAGCGGTACGGCCATCAGCCCGAGGTCATGGGTCTCCGAGTCGCGCAGCTTGGCGGAGCGGGCCGTGTGCCGGCCGAACCACCGGTCGAGGTCGGGGTCGCCGGTGCGGGCCAGGACGGGCAGGCCGGTGGCGAGCGCGCGGGCGGGCGGCGAGTACGGCGGGTAGACGTCCGCCGCGCCGAGGCCGATCGCCGCCTCCGGCACCCCGGCCGTGAGCGAGTGGTGGGCGACCCGGCGCAGCTCGACGTCGGCCTCCACCTGCCCCACCGTCGGTTCGTCGCCCTGGAGCACCGAATCGAGCAGGTCCACGCTGGCGAAGTCGGCGAGCCTGGGCACCACCAGTTCGGCGAGTTCCCGGGCGGTGCGGACGACGTCGAGCCGGGTGCCGATGCCCGCGGCGGCCTCGTTCAGCATGGCCAGCCGCTGCCTCGCCCAGAACTGCTCGCTGCTGTCGAAGGCGGCGAGCGCGACGCCGAGCACCTCGTCCGCCCGATCCCGCAGCGGCCACATCTCGGTGGTCCAGGCGTGCATGCGGCGCCCCGAGGGTGATCGGGTCCAGCTCTCGTAGTGGACCGGCCGCCCGGTCTCCGCGACGATCTCCAGATGGCGCAGGAAGCCACGGCTGTGCTCGGCGTCCTCGACGGTGTCGGGGTAATAGCGGTGCAGGAACTCGGCCTCGGGCCGGCCCATGACGGCACAGGCCGCGTCGTTCATCCGCAGGTAGCGCTGCCCGGTGTCGAAGACGGACATCGACATGGAGGCCTGCCGGAACACCAGTTCGGCCAGGGTCCGCCCAGGGTCGGCGGGCACCGCGGTGACGACGTACGCCCGCCGCTCCCCCCGCACCGGACACAGGCGCAGCGCCAGCTCCGGACGCCGTCCGTCCCGGTGCCGTACGGCCACGACTGCGGTTCCGGACGCACGCAGCTCCCGCCAGGCCGCACGCGGGTCACCGGCCACCAGGTCCGCCGCCGGACGGCCGGTGGCCTCGGCGGTGGTGTACCCGGTGAGCCGTCGGGCGCCGTCGCTCCAGCCCGTGACGGTGCCGTGAGCGTCGATCACCGCCACGGCGTCACCGGCCGGGACCACCCGCTCTTCCTCGCGCGGCCCATTCACCATATGCCCAAGAATGAGGGCATTTGTGACGGTCATCAACCCGGGATCAGTTCTTCCTGAACCAGAGCGCGGGAACGGCGGCGGCCAGCATCCGGTACCCCTCGGGGTTCAGATGCAGCCAGTCCCCGTCATGGAGGTCCGCGCGCAGCCGCCCCGGAGCGGCCGGGTCGCGGACCGCCCGGTCGAAGTCGACGACGGCGTCGAAGGCGCCACCGGTGCGGATCCAGTCGTTCACTGTCTGCCGGGTCCTCTCACGCAGGCCGGCCGGATCGTCGTACGGCGTGCTGCCGCGGAAGGGTGTGAGGGTGGCGCCGTAGACACGGATGCCCTGGGCGTGCGCGCGGACGACGATCTGCTGGTAGGCGGCGACGAGGTCGTCGGTGACACGCTGCTGGGCGGCCGGGGTGGCCTCGGCGGTGCCGATGTCGTTGACGCCCTCGAAGACGATCAGCCAGGAGACCCCGCTGTGCACCAGGATGTCCCGGTCGAGCCGGGCGAGGGCGTTGGGCCCCAGGCCGTCGTTGAGCACCCGGTTGCCGCCCGCCGCCTGGTTCAGTACGGCGATCCGGTCGCCGCCCGGGCGGGCCCGGAGCCGGTCCAGGAGCTGGTCGGGCCAGCGGTTGTTGCCGTTGGTCGTGGAGCCCCGGCCGTCGGACAGCGAGTCGCCCAGCACGGCGACGGCACGCGTGTCCCGCCCGGAGAGCACCTCGACGTCGCTGAGCAGGTACCAGTGGTTGACCGGGGTGGCCCCGGGCAGATCCGGCTCGCCCGCGCCGTCGCCGTTGCGGAGGTACGAGGTGGTGCGCGAGCCCGGGTGCGAGGTGAGCGCGAGCGAGGCCTGGCCGGTCGCGAGGTACGTCGTCACGGTCAGGTTGGTGGCGGGGCGCAGCCCGAAGTCCAGCGGGTCGGAGACGACCTGGGCCCCGGCGGGGACGGTGGTGGACCTGCGTCCGGCGAACGTCACCTCGCGCAGGGTGCCGGGTTCGACGGCACTGACCCCGGCCCGGCCGTCCAGCGGGAGGGCCACCGTCACGGCGGTCAACGGCAGCGGGGTGGTGCCGAAGGCGTTGGAGAAACGCAGCCGGACGCGCTCGCCGCCGGTGGAGACGCGCACGGTCTGGCGCAGGGTGGTGTCGACGAGGGTGGCACGCTCCCCGGTGAAGGGCGCCGGGGGCATGTTGCCGGGCTCGGTGAGTTGCGGCATCGACGTCCAGGTGTTGACCCATCTCGGGGCGGACCGGCCCGGGTCGGTGACCGCCGGCTGCGGGCTTCTGACGAGGGCCACCACTGCGGAAAACGCCACGGCGAGGGCCAGCACGAACACGCAGGTGGCGGCCAGGTGGGCGAGCGCTGCTCTGGCGGACGGCTGTAGGAGCCGGGGTGACTGCGTGAGGCGGGGCGACTTCACGGGGCGGGCGCCTTCCTCTGTCCGGACGTCTGCATCTCTTCGAGGCGGGGAGACCGGGTGCGCGCTCGTGGCGCGCACCCGGCGGGGCGGGGCTCAACCGGCCGTGCAGGCCGTTCCGTTGAGCGTGAAGCCTGACGGTGCCGCACTGTTGCCGGTATGGCTCGCCTGGTAGCCGATGCCGACACTCGCGCCGGGCGCGATGGCCGCGTTGTAGGTGACGTTGGTGGCGGTCACCGCCCCGGAGGCCGGTGCGTAGGTGGCGCTCCAGCCGGAGGTGATGGCCTGGCCGGAGGGCAGGGTGAAGCCCAGTTTCCAGCCGTTCACCGCCGTCGTGCTGGTGTTGGTGATGGTCACGGACGAGGTCAGCCCGGTGTTCCAGGCGTTGGTCGTGACCGTCACCTTGCAGGGGCCGGCCGGCGGTTGGGGCACGGTGCCGCCGCTGTCCAGGCCGAAGAAGGTGATCACGCGGGCGGCCATGCCGGTGGTGATCAGGTTGTGTCCGACACCCTGGAGGCTGATGCCCTCGACGGGAGCCCTGTCACCGGTGGCGCCGTAGCGGGTGCGGGTCCAGCCCGACTGGGGCGAGTCGGTCGTGGTCGGCGTCTGGCCGAGACCCTGCACATTGGTCCACTGCTTGATCATCTCCCCGAAGTTGGGGTAGCGCAGCACGTCGTCCTCGGTGCCGTGCCAGAGCTGCATGCGCGGCCGGGGTCCGGTGTAGCCGGGGTAGGCGTTGCGGACCAGGTTGCCCCACTCCTGCGGGGTGTGGGTCACCGTCCCCTGGGCGCACTCACTGTTCCACTCCGAGCCGTTGGTGGTGGCGAAGCAGCCGAACGGTACGCCCGCGAAGGCCGATCCGGCCGCGAACACGTCCGGGTAGTCGCCGAGCAGCACGTTGGTCATCATCGCGCCGGAGGAGACCCCGGTGGCGTAGACCCTGCTGGTGTCGGCGTCGTAGGTACGGGTCACCCAGTCGACCATGGACTTGATGCCCACCGGGTCGCTGCCGCCGCCCCGGGTCAGCGCCTGCGGCGAGGAGACGTCGAAGCACTTGCTGTCGCGGGTGACGGACGGGTAGATCACGATGAATCCGTAGCGGTCGGCCAGCGAGGCGTACTCGGTGTTGGAGTAGAACACCGGGCCGGAGCCGGTGCACCAGTGCACGGCCACCAGGACCGCGGGGCGCGTGGTGACGGTGTCCGGCACGTACACGTACATCTGCAGGTTGCTCGGGTTGGTCCCGAAGTCCGTTATCTCGGTGAGCGTTGCGGCTGCCTCGACGGGCGCCGCGGCGGGCGTCTCCGTTCGGGCCGACGCCGCGGGCGCGGTGAGGAATGTCGCCGCGAGCAGCGGCAGCAGGCCTCCGAGAAGTGCGACGAGCACCGAACGCAGCGGTCTCCTCGCGATGGTGCCGACAGTGGTGGACACGTCCTTGTCCCTTCCTGATCACGGCTCGTGGGGTAACGCGTGGCGGAAGTCGAAGTCCCGCTCTGCGGGGCTGCCCGCCCGCATCGTGACATGAGCATGGCCTCCATGGAAGCGCTCCCACACGTCGAAAAGATTCGCTGACCAGCGGTTGCAGACCCGACCGGTACACATTGCGCGCAAAGCGTTGACCAGAAAGCGCTTACCCCCTACCTTCCGTTCATCGATGTGACCCATCGATGTCGATCCGCATTCGACGAGGCGGCCCCGGAAGCGCGTACCACCAGGGACAGTGCACGCCCTGGAGCGTTACCGTCCCCCACTCCGGGCTCCCCGTCGCCGCGACACCAGCTTGCGTACGGCACACAACTGACAATCAACCCAGCGAATGATGTTCATATACCCGATCGCCTGCTCGATCGGTCAGCCCTCCTGAAGGGACGCACCCGCATGCGCACCCGCCCCCCACATACACAGACGCAAAGATCCGCGGCAGCAGCGGCCGTGACCACCGCCCTCGCGGCCGTCGCCGTTCCGGCCGTCCCCCAGCCGGCCGGGGCGGCCGAGAACGCCCATCGGATTCGGCGCCGGAACGACCGGCGGCGGCAGCGCCACCCCGGTCACCGTGACGACGCCCGCCGCCTTCACCACGGCCGTGACGGGCAACGCGGCCAAGGTCGTACGGGTGAGTGGCCTGATCACGCTGGGCGGCCAGGTCGGCATCGGCTCCAACACCACGGTTCCGGGCGTCGGTTCGTCCTCCGGGTTCACCGGGGGCGGCCTGAGGATCAAGGAGGAGACGAACGCCGTCGTCCGCAACCTCGACATCAGCAAGCCGCTCGCACCGTCCGACGGCGTGTCCGTCCAGGAGTCCACGAAGGTGTGGATCGACCACAACTCCTTCTCGGCGGACCGCACTCACGACAAGGACTACTACGACGGCCCGCTGGACATCAATCACGGTTCGGACAACGTGACGGTGCCCTGGAACACCTTCAAGGACCACTTCAAGGGCTCGCTCGTCGGCCACAGCGACAACAACGCGTCCGAGGACACCGGCCACCTGAAGGTGACCTACCACCACCACAACCACTTCAGCAACATCTACTCGCGCATCCCCAGCCTGCGCTTCGGCACCGGTCACTTCTACGACAACTTCGTCGAGGGCGCCGGGACCGCCGTGCGCTCCCGGACGGGCGCCCGGACGCTCGTCGAGAACAACGCCTTCCGTACGACGAAGGTCGCGGTCACCACGAACCGCAGCAGCGACGTCGACGGATACGCCGACCCGCGCGGCAACGACCTCGGCGGAGCCGCCACGGAGGTCCCGCGGGTCGGCACGTTCACCACCGCTCCGTACAGCTGCACGGCGAAGCCGGCCTCGACCGTCGTCGCCTCGGTGACCGGCGGCGCGGGCACCGGAAAGCCCTGACCAGCCCCTCACGACACAGAAGGATCGGGACATGACCTCTGCAGCACCCCCGCGCGCCCGCGGGCGCGCACTCACCGGCTCTCTGACCGCACTCGGCCTCTCGGGTGTCATGATCATGACATTCAATGTACCCACGGCGAGCGCGGCGACCTGGCCGACGCCCTCCAGTAGCCAGGGAGTGAGCTCGACCATCAACGTGTCCGGCGTCAGGGACGGCGGCATGGTGCGGTACTACGGCAGCGGCGCCCTGGCCGGCGACGGCCAGGAAGAGGGCCAGGACCCGATCTTCAAGCTCGCGGCCGGCGCGACGCTGAAGAACGTCATCATCGGCGCGCCCGGCGCCGACGGCATCCACTGCGAGGGCAACTGCACCCTGCAGAACGTGTGGTGGGAGGACGTCGGCGAGGACGCCGCGACCTTCCGCGGCGGCTCGACCTACACCGTCACCGGCGGTGGCGCCAAGAAGGCCGCAGACAAGGTCTTCCAGCACAACGGGCCCGGCACCGTGAACATCTCGAACTTCGCCGTCAGCGAGTTCAAGACGCTGTACCGCTCCTGCGGCGACTGCTCCACGCAGTACACACGCAAGGTCAACCTCAGCAACATCGAGGTGACCGGAACGGGCTCCACCGCTCGGCTCGTCGGCATCAACGTCAACCGCAACGACGTGGCGACCCTGCGTGGCATCACGATCCTCAACGACGCGAGCCGCAAGGTCGTGCCCTGCCAGAAGTACAACAACACGACTGCGGCCGGGACGGGCCCCGACAGCACGAACTGCCTCTACAGCACCTCGGACATCACCTACAGGTAGTCCCGGCGATCCCCCCACGGCAGGTGAGGCGGCCGTCCGAAGCGTCCCCGCACGGCGCTTCGTACGGCCGCCGTTCCTCACCGACCGCCTCCGGATCACCGCGTCGGCGGTGCGCGCACACTCGCTCCCGCGATTCCGCTTGGCTGTCAGTGCCGTGGCGCAGACTCCCGATCAGGTGGTACTTCGTCCGGGAGGGGCACCGTGTTCAGGGAAATCGACGAAGTCGACCGGGCTTCGATACGCCAGCGCCATCCGTACGGCAGCACGCGGGACGTGCCCGTACCACGCGGAACCTCGCCTCGGTGGACCTCTGGGGTTGGCGGCCCGGCCGCAGGGACGACAGCCGCCGCCACACACGGCGGTGCCCACGCGGCCTGCGGCCGGAGCGGCCCGGGGAGAGGCAGGACGTCTCCAGTCCTCACTCCCTCGCCTCCCCCGACACGTGTCAGCGCGTGTTGCGTCCCCACATCGGGTCGAACCGCTCCCACGCCTCCTCCCACTCCGCCATCCGCCGTCGCTCCAGACGTCCACGCAGGAGACGCCAGCCGACATAGGGCACGGTCGCACCGCTCGCGCCCGCCAGGGCGCCGACCATCGCGGCCCTGAGACGGGCCTCGGACTCGGTCGCGGGCTTCGTCACCAGGCGGCCCTGCGGGTCCGTCCAGATGGTCGCCGGGCTGCCTGCGGTGCTGCCCGAGTCGACCCGGGCCTGACCCGTGTGCGGGGTGCCGTCGGCGGTGGTCCAGCGGACCTTCGCCCACACCTTCTCGCTGCCGACGGTGCCGGGCGCGTCCTCGACGACCAACGCCGCCACGGGTCGCCACTCGGCGCGCTCTCTGGCCAGCCCCTGTTCGACGGAGTGGGTCGCCATCAGGCCGACGAGGACTCCGGTGAACACGGTGAGCGCCCAGGTGGCCAGTACGGCCCACCCCTCCACGGCATCCACGCGGCGCTTCAGCGGATTGCGCCGCCAACGCCACAGCCACACCCTTGGACCACGGAATGCCGTCATTGAAGGCATCCTCCTCACGCGCACACGGACATGCCCTGCCGTCCTCCCATACGCACGATGTCCCGCCCCTGCTCACGGCTCCCCCGAGGTCTCCGTCACATCCCGCCGCCAGACCGCCCTGACCTGCGACAACGGCGTCTCCAGGGGTGACTGTCAGTGGTGGGGTGCAGACTGGCCGATGACTGGACAACGACGTCCCGGAGGTGATCGGCATGACCGAGGTACTGCTCACGGTCGGCACGCGAAAAGGCCTGTTCATCGGGCACCGGCGCGGTGGCACGTGGGAGTTCGACGACGCCCCTTCCTTCAACGCGCAGGCCGTGTACTCGGTCGCGATCGACACCAGGCGCGACATCCCGAGGCTGCTGGTGGGCGGCGACAGCGCCCACTGGGGGCCGTCGGTCTTCCACTCCGACGACCTGGGCCGGACCTGGACCGAACCGGAGCGGCCCGCCGTGAAGTTCCCCAAGGACACGGGCGCCTCGCTGGAGCGCGTCTGGCAGCTCCACGCGTCGACGGCGGAGCCGGACGTGGTGTACGCGGGCACGGAACCGGCGGCGCTGTACCGCTCCGAGGACCGCGGTGTGTCCTTCGAGCTGGTCCGCCCTCTGTGGGAGCACCCCACCCGCTCCCAGTGGGCACCGGGCGGCGGCGGTGAGGGCCTGCACACGATCGTCACCGATCAGCGGGACCCCCACGCGATGACGATCGCCGTCTCTGCGGCCGGGGTGTTCCGCACGGCCGACGGCGGCGCGAGCTGGGCCCCGTCCAACTCCGGTGTCTCCGCGGTGTTCATGCCGGATCCGAACCCGGAGTTCGGCCAGTGCGTGCACAAGATCGCGAAGGACTCGGCCAACCCGGACCGGCTCTACCTCCAGAACCACTGGGGTGTCTACCGGAGTGACGACGCGGGCGGGCACTGGACGGACATCGGCGCCGGACTCCCCTCTACGTTCGGTTTCGCGGCGGCGACGCACCCGCATCGTGGCGACACGGCGTACGTCTTCCCGATCAACGCCGACGAAGACCGCGTCCCCGCCGACCACCGTTGCCGGGTCTTCCGTACGGCGGACGCGGGCAAGAGCTGGGAACCCCTGTCGGCGGGCCTGCCCCAGGAGGACCACTACGGCACGGTGCTGCGCGACGCGCTGTGCACGGACGGCGCGGACCCGGCGGGCGTCTACTTCGGCAACCGCAACGGCGAGGTGTACGCGTCGGCGGACGACGGCGACAGCTGGCAGCAGTTGGCGTCCCATCTGCCGGACGTGCTGTGCGTACGGGCCGCGGTGATCGACTGAGGGTCGGGGAAGGGGCAGAACGTCCAACGGTTTCCGTGGTAACCGTCTGACTCGTTCATGGCGAACTCGACACGGTCACGACCTTACGGGACCTGACCGGTGCGGCCGGGGCCGACGGCCGCCGGGAGGGATCCGCATGGCCTCCCGGCGGTCGCCGGTCGGCGGCCACTCCGGACGGACCGGACGGACCGGACGGACCGGACGGACCGGAGGTGCCGGAGGTGCCGGACGGACCGGACGGACCGGAGGTGCCGTCATGACCACTCTCCCGGTGGCGGCGTTCCTGATCTGCACGAGCTGTTGCACCCGCGCGTCTGGGACCACCCCGCAACAGCCCGACCGCGAATCCACCGTTCCCCACCCGGGAGTGATGCCGCGGCGCACCGCGCCCGCGACCGCACGGTGTCGCTCCGCCGCCGCGACCTCGCCCTGCCGGCCTCATCGCGGGCCCTTCTGCGGCCGGCCCCGCTCCCGGCTTCCGGCCATCGCGGCTGTGCGCCGTCCTCGTCCTGCGTGGAGTCCACTGCCGGCCAACGGGTCCACCGGGCAGGGAATCAAGGCACGGTGATCTCGCGCCCGGTGACACCCACAGGGTCGATTCGCACCCATAGGTTGCGTTCGCCGCCCGCCCAGGGAGCGCTGTATGCCAGCTCCTCCAGCCGACGTACGGCATCGGGGTCCGTCACCGCCTGGGCGCGTCCACGGACCAGCACGCTCCAGCCCTGGCTGAGCGCGTCGTCAATACGGTCGACCTCGAAGGCGACCTGGGTTCCCGCGGCCGCCGCGAGCGTCGTACGGGGCTCGGTGCGGAAGGCGACCGCGCCGTCGATCACGCTGTAGTTGACAGGGACGACGACCGGGCCCTCGGGCAGGGACACCGCGAGGCGTCCCACGCCGTGCGTCCCCAGCCGCGCCCGGCATTCCTCGGTGGTCAGCTTTGTCCACTGAGGGTGGAATGCCGCGCGGCCGATGCCGGGCGGCAGATCTGCGTCACCTCCGCGCAGGGCCGAGACCGTGGTCTGCAGAGCGTCTGCCAGCCTGATGAGGAGGCCGATGCCCGGCGCGGCGGTCGGCTGTTCCTCCAGATACTGGATGTATCCCGGGGCCGTGCCCGCCCGTTCGGCCGTCTCCCTCAGGGAGAGGCCCAGTTCCTCGCGTCGCCGTTCGATGCGCCTGCCGATGTCGCCGTGTGCGGACACCGGCGGCGGGGCCTCACCGGTCGGGGTTTTCTGGTCGGACATGCTCGCTCACTTCCCTGGGGCGGCCGCCCTGACGGCCACGGTGTCGTGGGGCTGCCCGCCGAGGACGACCTGGAGCGCCCCGGTGTCGGCTGCCCGGGAGAAGACCTCGTACGCCTCCTCCATCTGGTCCAGCGGAAAAGTGTGCGTGACCATCGTCGACGTCGGCAGGTGACCTGCGGCCATCAAGCGCAGCAGGGTGGGCGTGGATGACGTGTCGAGTACGCCGCGAAGGACCAGTACCTGCATGACGATCCCCCTTCCCTGCTCTACCAGCCGCGGCTCCCGTCACGGCGGGTGCGCCGCAGGGTGATCTCCTTGCGGCCGGAACAGTTCGTCGACTCCATACTGACCCGGACAGAAGCCGCCCGCATGGGCCGCTCGGTCCCCATGGCCCGGCCGAGCAGGGCCAGGCGGCCTCCGGTGTGACCCACGGGCCCCTCCGAGAGCGGCCCGAACTGCCGGAAAGGGGAAGGCACAGTGCCGAGTGCCGCCGCGGACGATTCCGCCACGAGATGTGCGGTGGCGTCACGGCCGTTGGACGGCGAACCGTCCCAGACGGCCACCATGCGTTCACACCCCTCGATCAGCACCTCGTCCGCGCCGACGCACGCGTCGCGATGACCGGGGTCGTACGCCAGCAGACGCACCTGCCGGGCCAGACACAGCAACTCGCCGACCGCCAACCGGTCCCGCTCCGGCAGCAGCGCGGGCACCATCGCCTGCGTGGGGATCACCACGACCAGTTCCCGGTCCGCCGCCCGCATCGCCCGGCCGAACGCCAGCGACGCCCCGGCGCCCGCGCGCACCAGACCCGGCACTCCCCCGGACAGCCGCTCCAGCACCGCCCGCAGCCCGGGCTCCACCAGCTTCAGCGTGTCCGACGCCAAGTCTGCGTGCCCCACCGCAGCGATCATCTCCCCACTCCTTCCAGCCGCACGACACCTTCGGTTCGTCAGTGAAGCCAGTACGTCCGGCGTCTGACTAGGGTCGAACGGCCCTGCCGGCCGACCGGCAGGCGGCGGCACGGGCACTCTCGGCCCGCGCCGGGTCGTCCACGACCGCCAGGCTGTGGGAAGGGCGGGTCGCCCCTCCCGGACAGGCCGTTCGGCCCCTCGCGTGTCCGGTGCCCACGGTGCACCGTGGGAGACATGCCGACACGCACGCGGATCGCCGTCATCGGCGTCGGGAACGACTTCCGGCGCGACGACGGCGTGGGCTGGGCCGTGCTCGCCCGGCTGCGGGAGCGGGCCGAGGGACGACCGCTGCCGCCGGACACCGTCCTGGCCACCTGCGACGGCGACCCCGGGCGGTTGATCGGACTGTGGGAGGGCGCCCACCTGGCCGTGGTCGTGGACGCTGCCCACGGGCACCCGGGCTCCCCCGGCCGCGTCCACCGCCTCACACTCGACGCCGGACTCCTCGAACAGCCGTCGGCCACCAGCTCGCACGGGCTGGGCCTCGGCGAGGCGGTGGAGCTCGCACGGGCGCTGGATCTGCTGCCGGACCGTCTGGTCGTCTACGCCGTGGAGGGCGCCGAGAGTGAGCTCGGCACCGGCCTCTCGTCCGTCGTCGCCGCCGCCGTCGATCCCCTCGCGGAGGCCGTCGAGGACGAGATCACGCGGCACCGGGGCATGACAGCCAGGAGGGGGACATGAACGTGCGTCGCTTCCGTGTGGAGGGGATCGTCCAGGGCGTCGGCTTCCGTCCGTTCGTGTACCGCACGGCGGCGGAGCTCGGCCTGGCCGGCTGGGTGGCCAACGTCAACGGCCATGTGGAGGGCGAGATCGCCGGACCGCCCCGCGCGATCGAGGAGTTCGCGTCCCGCCTGCGCACCGGCGCACCGGCGCTCGCCCGGGTCCGCCGCGTCCAACTGACAGGCAGCGCACGGCAGTCGGCGTACGACCCGGGCTTCCAGGTACGTGGCAGCGCACCCGGTCCCACGGACCCGGCACCACGCGAGATCCCGCCCGACGCGGCGATCTGCGACGCCTGTCTGCGCGAACTGCGGGATCCGCGCGACCGCCGCCACCGTTACCCGTTCATCAACTGCACGGACTGCGGGCCGCGTGCCACGATCATCGAGGATCTGCCGTACGACCGGATCCGCACGACCATGCGCCGCTTCCCGCTGTGCGCGCGGTGTGCGGCCGAGTACGCCGACCCCGGCGACCGGCGCTTCCACGCCGAACCCGTCGCCTGCGCCTCCTGTGGACCACGGTTGGCCTGGGAGGACCTGCGTGGCGAGGACGCGCTGCGAAAAGCGGTCAAGACCGTCACCGAGGGCGGGATCGTCGCACTGAAGGGCCTCGGCGGCTACCAGCTGGTGTGCGACGCGGGCGATCCGCGGGCCGTGGCGGAGCTGCGGCGCCGCAAGCGCCGCCCGGCGAAACCGTTCGCCGTCATGGTGCGGGACATCGGGACGGCGGCCCGGCTGGCGCGGATCGGCGCCACGGAACGCGAGGCCCTGACGTCTCCGGAGCGCCCGGTGGTGCTGCTCGCCCGGCGCCGGAGGCGCGGAGCGGTGGCCCCGCTCGCACCCGGGGTGCACCCCGGCCTGACCCGGGTCGGCCTTTTCCTGCCCACCACCGGCCTGCACCACCTCCTTCTCGACGACCTGGCCCGGCCGCTCGTGGTCACCAGCGGCAACCTGAGCGACGAGCCGATCGCCACCGACGACGCGGAGGCCGCTCGCACCCTGGTCTCCGTGGCCGACGGCTTCCTCACGCACGACCGGCCGATCCGGTCCCGGTACGACGACTCCGTGGTGCAGTTCACCGGGCGCACCCGGATCACGGTCCGCCGGGCCCGCGGGCTGGCCCCCGCCCCGCTGCCGCTTCCCGTACGGGAGCCGGTCGCCGGGGCCGGCGCCCAGCTGAAGCACACGTTCACCCTTGCCGCCGACGGCCGGGCCCACATCGGGCCGCACACCGGGGACCTGGCCGACCTGCCGACGTACGACGCGTTCGTGACGTCGTACGAACACCTCAAGCGGCTCACCGGCATCGAACCGGTGGCCCTGGCCCACGATCTGCACCCCGGCTGTCTGTCCACGCAGTGGGCCGAGACGCAGCCGCTGCGCCGGATCCCGGTCCAGCACCACCACGCGCATGTGGCGGCCTGCGCGGCCGAGCACGGGGTGCGGGGCCCGTTCCTCGGCGTGGCCTACGACGGGCTGGGGCTGGGCGACGACGGCACCCTGTGGGGCGGCGAGATCCTCGTCGCCGATCTGGCCGGCTACCGGCGCGTGGGCAGGTTCGCGACCGCGCCCCTGCCCGGCGGTGACGCGGCGGTACGCCGCCCGTCCCGCACCGCCCTCGGTCATCTGCTGGGCGGCGAGATGCTGGGCTCACCACGCCCGTATCCCTGGCTCGCCCGGTCCTACACGGACCGCCTGGACCCGGCCGAGGTCTCCGCCGTGCGCGCCATGATCGCCCGGCAGGTCAACTGCCCACGGGCATCCAGTGCCGGGCGGCTCTTCGACACGGTCGCCGCGCTCCTCGGCCTCGCAGACCGGATCAGCTACGAGGGCGAGGCGGCCGTCCTGCTCGAAACGGCGGCGGGCGACGCGCACGCCGTACCGCTCACCCACCGCGTCGTGCGGGTGCGGGGCCTGTGGGTGTACGACCCCGCGCCGACCCTGACCGATCTCCTGGAGCGGCAGCTGAGCGGGGAGCCGGTGGCCCGGCTGGCCGCGGCCTTCCATCTGACCCTCGCGATCGTCACCGCGGATCTCGTCGAACGGGCCGTGTCCGAGGGCGCGCCTCGCACCGTGTGCCTGGGCGGCGGCTGCTTCGTCAACCGCCGGCTGCTGACCGAGGTGAAGCGCCGGCTGCACGCCCAGGGACTGCGGGTGCTGGTCGGCGGTCAGGTCCCGGTCGGGGACGGCGGCATCAGCTACGGCCAGGCGGCGGTCGCGGCCGCGCGCCTGGCCGGGGAGAGGTGAACGCGTATGTGCCTGGGCATCCCGGGACGGGTCGTCGAGATCCACGACGACGCCGGCCTGCGCATGGCGACCGTCGACTTCGGCGGGATACGGCGCGAGGCCTGCCTCAGCTGCACGCCGGAAGCGGGCATCGGGTCGTACGTCATCGTGCACGTCGGCTTCGCCATCACCCTGGTGGACGAGGCGGAGGCACACCGCACGCTCGACGTGCTGCGGGCGATGTCGGGCGCGGTCGAGGGCGAGCTGGGCGAGGCTCTTCCGTAGCGCTCCGCCGGGGGAGCCGAAAGGACCGTCGTGACACTGCGGGCCGCATGCGGCTGGGCGCGCCGCCGTGGCGCACCCGCAAGAGGCCGGCGCCGCGTGAAGGGTCCCGTCGGCCCGTCGAGTAGGGCCGGTCAGCCCCTGCCTCGGGCACCGGTCGAGGGCCGAACCTGATGATGGAGGAAGCACGGAACCGCCTCGGAACAAGGAGGACCGTCATGACCGCCACCACAGCCCCGGCCGTACTCGACCGGGACGGTCTGAACGCGCTGGTCGCGGCTCTGGTGGCGCGGGGACGGACCGTGGTGGGACCGACCGTCCGTGACGGCGCCATCGTGCTCGACGAGCTGACCTCCGCGGACGCGCTCCCCTACGGCTGGGGCGTCGAACTGGACGCCGGACGCTACCGGCTCGTCCCCCGCGAGGACGGCGCCGCCTTCGCGCACAGCGCGGGCCCGCAGTCCTGGAAGTCCTACCTGCACCCGGCGCGGGAGCGGTTGTGGAGCGCCGACCGCACACCGGAGGGTGAGGTCACCTTCGCCACCCACGAGCCGGACGTCCCGTCGTACGCCTTCCTCGGCGTCCGCCCCTGCGACCTGCGGGCCATCGCGATCCAGGACCGGGTCCTGACCGGCGGACGGTACGAGGACACCGGCTACGGGCAGCGCCGGTCCAAGGCGTTCCTGATCGCCGCCGAGTGCACCGAGCCCGGCGCGACCTGCTTCTGCGTCTCCACGGGTGGCGGGCCCGCGGCGGACCCCGGGTACGACCTCGCCCTGACCGAGGTGGTGGACGGGGACGGGCACCGGTTCCTCGTGCGCGTCGGCAGCGAGGACGGCGCCCGCCTGCTGGACCAGGTGCCGCACCGCACGGCCGACACGGCCACGGAGGCCGGCGCACGCACTGTCGTGGACGCGGCCCGCGACCGCATGGGCCGCTCGCTTCCCCCGGTCGACCTGCGCACCCTGATGGGCGCGAGCCTCGACGCCGAGCGCTGGGACGACGTCGCCGCCCGCTGTCTGACCTGCAGCAACTGCACGATGGTCTGCCCCACCTGCTTCTGCACCACCACGGAGGAGGTCACCGACCTGACCGGTGACCACACCGAGCGCTGGCAGCACTGGGACTCGTGCTTCGACCTGGACTTCTCGTATCTGCACGGAGGCCCGGTCCGAACCTCGGCCCGCAGCCGCTACCGGCAGTGGCTCACCCACAAGCTCTCCACCTGGCACGACCAGTTCGGCACGTCCGGATGTGTCGGCTGCGGGCGCTGCATCGCCTGGTGCCCGGCCGGCATCGACATCACCGAGGAAGTCGCCGCGCTGCACGCCGAACACGAGACGGAGCCGGAGCGATGACACCCTCGATCACCCTGCGCATGTCGCACGCACTGCCGCCCGAACACCGGGACCAGCTCCTGCGCGCGGCCCGCGAGGCGGACTTCCGGCAGGACGCCCGGCTCTTCGAGGAGGGCGGACGCGCCGACCACTTCTGGATCGTCCGCGACGGCACGGTCGCCCTGGACATGCATGTGCCCGGCCACCGCCCGCCCGTGATCGAGACACTGGGGGTCGGTGACCTGGCCGGCTGGTCCTGGCTGTACGAGCCGTACGTCTGGCAGTTGGGCGCCAGGACCCTGACCCCGGTGCGGGCCTACGAGTTCGACGCCGTGGCCGTACGTCTGATGTGCCTGGACAACGCCGAGTTCGGCCGCTCCGTCGAGCACTGGGTCGGCCGGGTGCTGGCCCACCGGCTGAACGCGGCCCGCGCCCGGCTGGTCGACCTGTACGGGACCTACGAGACGAAGGAAGCGCGATGACCGCCGTACCGGTCCCCCATCGCGTGGTCGCCCGTCGGCCGGAGACCGCGGACACGGTCACGCTGCGACTCGAACCGGTCGGCGCGGCGCTGCCCGACTTCCTGCCGGGACAGTTCGCGATGGTGCACTGTTTCGGCCGCGGTGAGATCCCCGTCTCGGTGAGTTCCGTGCGGGCCACGGGGGGCCTCGCGCACACGGTCCGCTCGGTGGGCGCGGTCTCCGACGGGCTGTGCGCCGCCCGGGTCGGCGACGTCGTCGGCATCCGCGGCCCGTACGGCACGAGCTGGGAGCTGGAGCGGGCGCGCGGCCGCGACGTCCTGGTCGTGGCCGGCGGCATCGGGCTCGCCCCGCTGCGGCCACTGATCCTCGGCGCGCTGGCCGAGCCGGAGAAGTATCGCCGCGTCAACGTCCTGGTCGGGGCTCGTACCCCGGGCGACCTGATCGCCCGCAAGGAAGTGGGGAGCTGGGCCACGGCGTACACCGGAGTGACGGTCGACCAGCCCGCCGCGGACTGGCGCGGGGACGTCGGCGTGGTCACCCAGTTGCTGGGCCGGGCGCACTTCGACCCGGAGGACACGTGGGCGTTCGTCTGCGGGCCCGAGCCGATGATCCGCGCCACCGCCCGCGAACTCACCCACCGCGGTGTGCCCGGCGACCGCATCCGGGTCTCGCTGGAACGGAACATGCGCTGCGCGACCGGGCACTGCGGGCACTGCCAGCTCGGACCGCTGCTGCTGTGCCGGGCGGGGCCGGTCGTGGACTGGGAACTCGCCCAACCCCTGCTCTCAACAAGGGAGTTGTGATGGCACCCACCCTCGCCGTGTTCAAGCTGGCCTCCTGCGACGGCTGCCAGCTCACCCTGCTCGACTGCGAGGACGAACTGCTCGCGCTCGCGAGCGAGGTGGACATCAGCCACTTCCTGGAGGCGTCCAGCGCTGTCGCGCCCGGGCCCTACGACCTGTCCCTGGTCGAGGGCTCGGTGACCACGGCCGCGGATGCCGAGCGGATCCGCGCGATCCGGGCCGCCTCGCGCCACCTGGTGACCATCGGCGCCTGCGCGACCGCCGGAGGCATCCAGGCCCTGCGGAACTACGCGGACGTCGACGAGTACCGGCGTGTGGTCTACGCCCACCCGGAGTACGTCGCCACGCTCGCCACCTCCACACCCGTCTCCGCCCACGTGGACGTCGACTTCGAACTGCGCGGCTGCCCGATCGACCGGCGTCAGCTCATCGAGGTGATCACCGCGTTCCTCGCCGGCCGCAAGCCCGACGTCCCCGACCACAGCGTGTGCTTCGAGTGCAAGCGGCGCGGCACGGTCTGCGTCACCGTCGCCCACGGCACCCCCTGCCTGGGACCGGTCACGCACGCCGGGTGCGGGGCACTGTGCCCGGCGTACCACCGGGGCTGCTTCGGCTGCTTCGGTCCGTCCGGGTCGGTGAACCTGCCCGCGCTGATCCCGCTGCTGCGCCGCGACGGCCTCGACGACGACGCCGTGGAACGGTTCCTGCACACCTTCAACGCCCCCGCGTTCGACGAGATCGGCAAGGAGGTTCGCAAGTGACACATCGCGGATCCCGTGTGCTGCACGTCGGCTCGTTGTCACGGGTCGAGGGCGAGGGCGCGCTGCGCCTGCGTGTGCACGACGGCACGGTCACCGAGGCACGGCTGGAGATCTACGAGCCGCCGCGCTTCTTCGAGGCGTTCCTGCGCGGCCGTTCTCACACCGAGCCCCCGGACATCACGGCCCGGGTGTGCGGGATCTGCCCGGTGGCGTACCAGATGAGTGCCTGCGCGGCGATCGAGGACGCGTGCGGGGTGAGTGTCGGTCCGGTGATCCGTGATCTGCGCCGGCTGCTGTACTGCGGCGAGTGGATCGAGAGCCAGGCCCTGCACATCTACCTGCTGCACGCCCCCGACTTCCTGGGCCGCGCGAGCGCGATCGACCTGGCGCGCACGCACCGGGCCGAGGTCGAACGGGGACTGCGGCTGAAGAAGGCGGGCAACTCGCTGATGGAGCTGCTCGGCGGGCGGGCCGTGCATCCCGTGAACGTCCGCCTCGGTGGCTTCCACCGGGTGCCGACGCGCGCCGAACTGCGGCCCCTGGAAGAGGAGTTGAAGCAGGCACTCGATGACGCCTGGGACACCGTGCGCTGGGTCGCGGGCTTCGAGTTCCCGGACGCACGGGTCGAGGCCGATCTGCTGGCGCTGGCCGAGCCGGACACGTACGCCATCGAGGGCGGGACACCGACCGTCCTTCGCACCGACGGGACCCGGGAGTCCTTCCCCGTGCGGGACTTCACCGGGCACGTCACCGAGACGCACGTCGCGCACTCCACCGCGCTGCACTCGCGGCTCGACGGGCGGCTGCATCTCACCGGCTCCCTCGCGCGGTTCGCGGTCAGCGGCGCGCGGCTGTCGACGGTGGCGCTGCAGGCGGCCGTGGCGGCCGGGCTGGGTGACCCGCGGGAGGGCGCCGTGTGCCGCAATCCGTTCCGGTCGATCCTGGTGCGGGCGGTGGAGACCGTGTACGCCGTCGGCGAGGCGCTGCGGATCATCGAGGCGTACGAGCCGCCCGCGCACCCGTATGCGGAGGTGCCGCCGGTCGCGGGCACCGGACACGGCGCGACCGAGGCACCGCGCGGGCTGCTCTACCACCGCTACGAACTCGACGCCGACGGCATCGTCACCAGCGCGCTGCTGGTGCCGCCCACCGCGCAGAACCAGGGCGCCATCGAGGACGACCTGCGGCGCCTGGCCCAGCGGGCCATCACCGAACACGACCCGGACGACGACGAGTTGACGGCACTGTGCGAGCGGGCGATCCGCAACCACGACCCGTGCATCTCCTGTTCCACCCACTTCCTCGACCTGACGGTCGTCCGCACCCAGGGAGGATGCGATGCCTGAATCTCCGTACACCGTGAGCGACGTGATGACGCACACCGCCGTCGCCGTCGGCAGCGAGGCCTCCTTCAAGGAGATCGTCGGGCTGCTCGACCAGTGGAAGATCAGCGCCCTGCCGGTGCTGGCCGGTGAGGGCCGGGTCGTCGGTGTGGTCTCCGAGGCGGATCTGCTGCCCAAGGAGGAGTTCCGGGACACCGACGAGGGTGAACTCGCGGAGCGGACCAAGGCGGCCGCGCTGACCGCGGGCGAGCTGATGACCAGTCCGGCCGCAACCGTGCACGCGGACGCCTCGGTCGCCGAGGCCGCTCGCATCATGGCCCGCCGCCACGTCAAGCGGCTGCCGGTCGTGAACGGGGTGGGCATGCTGCAGGGCGTGGTCAGCCGCGGCGATCTGCTGAAGGTGTTCCTCCGCTCCGACGAGGAGATCGCCGAGGAGATCCGGCACAGCGTCCTGGGCCACCTCCCGGTCACCACCGTCCTGACGGTCGGTGTGACCGAGGGCGTGGTCACTCTGGGCGGCCCCTTGCCCGACCGCACACTCGTTCCCATCGTGGCGCGAGCGGTACGGGCGGTGGAGGGGGTCGTCGACATCAAGATCGAACTCACGCACCGATGAAGTACCTGGACGAGTACCGCGATCCCGTACTGGCCCGGCGGCTGCTGGGCGAACTGCGGGAGACCGCCACCCGCCCCTGGCGGATCATGGAGGTGTGCGGCGGCCAGACCCACACCCTGGTCCGCCAGGGCATCGACGAGTTGCTGCCCGCCGGCATGCGGATGATCCACGGCCCGGGCTGCCCGGTCTGCGTGACCCCGCTGGAGACCCTGGACCGGGCCATGGCCATCGCCGCCCGCCCCGGAGTGATCCTGACCAGCTTCGGTGACATGCTGCGTGTGCCCGGCACGGACACCGACCTGTTGTCGCTGCGGGCGCGGGGCGCGGACGTCCGCGTGGTGTACGCGCCGATGGACGCCGTCCGCCTGGCCGCCGGGCACCCCGACCGCGAGGTGGTGTTCCTCGCCGTCGGGTTCGAGACGACGGCCCCCGCCAACGCGACGGCGGTGCTGCAGGCGGCCCGTCTCGGGCTCAAGAACTTCTCGGTGCTGGTCAGCCACGTCCTCGTGCCGCCCGCCATGACGGCCCTGCTCGACGACCCCGACTGCGAGGTGCAGGCCTTTCTCGCGGCCGGCCATGTGTGCGCGGTGATGGGCTGGCGCGAGTACGAGCCGATCGCCGCCCGCTACCGGGTGCCCATCGTGGTCACCGGCTTCGAGCCGCTGGACCTGCTGGAGGGCATCCTCATGGTAGTGCGGCAGCTGGAGTCCGGCCGGTACGAGGTGGAGAACCAGTACGTGCGGGCCGTGCAGCGGTCCGGCAACACCGGGGCTCAGGAAGCGGTCCGCGAGGTCTTCCGGGTCACCGACCGGGCCTGGCGCGGCATCGGGGCGCTGCCCGACAGCGGGCTCGAACTCGCCGAGGAATACCGGGAGTTCGACGCGGTCCGGCGCTTCCACGTCAGCGGGCTGTGCCCCGTCGAGGACCCGGAGTGCATTGCCGGTGCCATTCTCACCGGGGCCAGGCTGCCCACCGACTGCGCCGCGTACGGCACGCGTTGCACGCCCCGCCATCCCCTCGGCGCGCCCATGGTGTCGTCCGAGGGCACCTGTGCCGCTTTCCACGCGGCCGGACGCACTCCCACGAGGAGCACGGCATGACCATCCAGTGCCCCACCCCGAAGCACGAGGAAGAGGTCGTGCTCCTCGGCCATGGCGCCGGTGGCCGTCTCACCGCCGAGCTGCTCGACGAGCTGGTCCTGCCCGCCCTCGACGGCGCCCCGGGCCCGCTGGAGGACGCGGCACTGCTGCCCGGCTACCGGGAACTGGTGATGAGCACCGACAGCTTCGTGGTCAGCCCGCTGTTCTTCCCCGGCGGGGACATCGGTTCCCTCGCCGTCCACGGCACGGTCAACGACCTCGCCATGCGGGGCGCATGGCCACTCGCCCTGTCCGTCTCCCTCATCGTGGAGGAGGGGTTGCCGCTGGCCGAACTCCGCGCCGTCCTCGGCTCGTTGGGCAAGGCCGCGCAGGCTGCCGGAGTCCCCGTCGTCACCGGGGACACCAAGGTCGTGGGGCGCGGCGCGGCCGACAAGCTCTTCATCAACACCACCGGTGTCGGGCAGCGGCACGGCTCCCTGCGGCCCTCCGCCGCTCTCGCCCGCCCCGGTGACGCGGTGCTGCTCTCCGGGCCGGTCGGGCTGCACGGGACGACCGTGCTCAGCACGCGTGAGGGCCTCGGCTTCGAGAGCGACATCGCCTCGGACAGCCGGCCGCTGCACCGGCTAGTGCGCACCCTGGCGCCGATCGGCGCCGACGTCCACGTACTGCGTGACCCCACCCGGGGCGGACTCGCCGCCACCCTCAACGAGATCGCCCACGACTCGTCCGTCGCCGTCGAGATCGAGGAGAGCGCCGTGCCCGTGCCCGAGGCTGTCGCCTCTGCCTGCGATCTGCTCGGCCTCGACCCGCTGGTCGTCGCCAACGAGGGCTGTCTGGTCGCCTTCGTCGCCGCCGACGCGGCAGGGGACGCGCTGGCCGCGATGCGGTCCGTGGACGAGGGTGCGCGGGCGGTGCGGATCGGTGAGGTGCTGCCGGGCGGGCCGGAGGGACGGGTGACCCTGCGGACGCTGGTGGGGGCCCGGCGGATCGTGGACATGCCGCTCGGGGAACAGTTGCCCCGTATCTGCTGAGCACAGGCGCACGACGGCGTCCGCGCGCCCGGTCCTCCCCAGAGCCCCGGACGCTCGGACGTGTCGCGGCACGTGCCCTGTTCGGCCGTGCCGCACCTTGATGGACGTGGCGCCCGTCCTCCTCTCGGGCACCGGGACCGTGATGGTCAGGACGCCGTCCTTGCACTCGGCGGTCGCCCGTCGCCCGTCGCCCTTCACGCCCGCGGGCAGCCGGACGGAGCGGGCGTGGGTGCCGTGGCGGAAACCGGTGCGGTGCTTCCCCTCGGTCTCCGCACCGCGCTCGGATCGCAGCCTCAGCGCACTCCCCTCCACGGTGCTCTCGGCGTCCTTGGCGGTGTCGAGGGCTGGAGGCCCGGCCCGCAGCACGTACGTCCCCTCCGTCAGGTGTTCCTCGACGTGTATGCCGTGGAGCCCCGGAACCGCGTGCGTCCCGGGAAAGCCGGACTCGGCCCCGCCGAACAGGTCGGGCAGCGCCGGCCGGCCCGGCAGCCGTTCGATCACGCCGGTCGTGGCCCGCTCCGGCGCCGGGGTGCCCTCTGGTTCCTCATCGAGCCTTCTGCTCCGGCCCGGACGCGCCGAGTGCCGACCAGTGCGAACCTCTGACCCGGTCGGGCCCTGGGGATGGGGTCCGGTGTCGTCCCGACCGTGTCAGCCGGTCCTCCGTCCCCACTGCGGGCCCACGTCGGCCCACTCCGTGTCCCACTGCGCCAGCCGTCGCCGGTCCAGCCGCGCGCATCCGCCCCAGCCGACGAGCACCACCGCTGCACCGGCACCCGCGGCGGCCACGGAGCCCATGACGACGCCCTCGAGTTCGGCCTGGTCGGCACTCGGAGGCGCGGGCATCAGACGGCCCTCGTCGTCCAGCCATACCGTGGTCGTGCTCCCGGCCCCGCTGCCGGGCTCGACCCGGGTCACGCCCCTCCGGGCCGTTCCGTCCGGACCTGACCACGTGACGGTCGCCCACGCCCGGTCGCCGCCGGCGCCCTCAGCCGCGGTCGGGGACCGCGCCACGTCCTCGGTGAGCACGGCGGGCACGGGTTGCCGTTGGGCCCGCAGGCCGTTCATGTTCCGCTCGACGGCGTGGGCGGTCATGACACCCGAGACGACGGCCGCCAGTATCGCGAGCGCCCACGTCACAACCAGCAGCCAGGCCTCGACGAGATAGCTGCGGCGCCTGAGCGGGCTGCGGCGCAGCCGCCATCCCAGCCGTCCGACCGGCTTTCCGCGTGTGGTCCCGGTCATCGTCGTCACCGGGCCGGATCGCCGTCGCGGACCAGCAACTCGACGGGCGGGCGCCGCGGGGTGGACCACGTCCGAGTGGTACGGCCGAGGCACAGGATCACCTGCGGGAACCGGCCCCCGGTCAGATGCGTTCGCAGCTCCGCCCGCAGCACGGGCAGTTCGAGGGGCTGGGTGTGAAAGGCCGCCATCACGTGATGGGCGGCCGCATACAGCAGGACACGCTGGAGCGCCTGACCCGACCGCAGCCAGTCCTGGCGGCCGTCGCAGTGCGTGGACAGCACGGCCACGGTGCCCGTCCGCCGGGTCCATCTCCGAGGCCGGCGGGCGGACGGCCGGGCGACGCCCAGGTAGTCGCGGCCGGCCAGCAGCGTGTGGTCGGGGTGATGACGGCAGGCCTCGGCGGGTATTCCGTACGGACCCACGCATCGCGTCAGCTCGGCGTTGCGGTCGGGATCCGCGCGGTGTGCGTTCTCGGCGATGCGCACCAGGTCCGTGACCAGCCGGAGCTTCTCCGGCTCGTCGACGACCTGGAGCACGGCACCCTCGGCCCGGGCGTGGTCGCGCAGTTCGTCCAGGAGTGTGTCCGGCACCGGGTCGGGTCCGAAGGGCCCGCGGTGGGTGCGCCGCCGGGGCATCGCGCGGGCCATCAGTGCCTCGTCGGGGGTCGCCGGGACGTGGGCGGCGTAACCCACATGGGCGAGAAACGCGGAGTTCCCGGGCTCCGGCAGGAGGTCGACCACGGGCCGGAACCCGAGCCGGCCGACCGCGATCCGCACGTTGAACAGAGCCGCCCCGCAGGCGATGACCGCCTCTCGGCCGCCCGGGTCGGTCAGCATCATCCGCTGCCGGTCGCTCGTGTGCACCTCGAAGCCGTGGTCGTGGCCCTCCTCGGCGAAGAACCACGGCTGGCTGTTGTGCAGCGAGGGCGCCAGGGAAGCGGCGCGGGCCAGGTGGAGAGCCGCCCGGCCGGGGCTCTCGTACGTCAGGGACATGATGCATCCACCCTTCGTGAAACCTCCTGGCTCGCCGGGCTTTCCTCGGCAGCCTCCGGAGGGGATCAGCCCTTCTCCCCCGCCAGTTCGTCGGCGATGTGCCTCGCCCACTCCTCGATCCGGGGGAAGTCCCGGAAGTCGCCCCCCTTTCCGTTGCGGAGGATCCCCCCTGCGATCCATCCCTTCGTGCCCTCTTCGAGGCAGCCGCCGAAGGTGATGTGCTCCCTGGCGCCGAGCCGGATCATGGCCCGCTTCACACCGGGAACGGGCGGGATGTCCCGTTCCGTGGCCGAGGGGTCGAGCGGGCCGCTGCTGAACATCCACAGCGGGCGTCCGGCCAGTGCGAGGCGGTGGTGGCGGACGAAGCGGCGGGCGTCCTTGTGCCAGCGCCCGGCGTACAAGCCGCCTCCGACCACTACGGCCTCGTACGACGCCACGCTCGCCACGGACCGGGCGGGCAGTACATCGACACTCAGCCCGTCCTTGCGCAGTACCTTGGCCACAGCCTCGGCGATCTCGGCGGTCGACCCGTTCGTCGTCCCGTGGGCGACCAACACGCTGCTGGGCATGGCGGTCCGCCTCCCTCTCCTGTTGTGCGGGTCAGATCCTGCGCAGCCAGTCGTCCGCGACACCGTGCAGCGCCTGCTCGGCGGGCTTGAGCTGCGTGTCGTCCAGCCGGTAGGTGAGTTCGTCGACCACAGCGACCACGCCGTCGGTCTGACGTGTCATGGAGACGGCGATCTCCGTCTCGCTCTTGCGTTCCATTTGGCCCGAGAGCGTGACCACACCCTCCGCGACGAAGACATCTGTGCCACGCGGTGGCAGCCACAACGTCCGGACGAGGACCTCGTTGATGACCGTGTCACGGATCTCGGCGTCCGGCCGCAGGAAGACCTGAAGCACGTCGCGCCGGCTGACGATACCGACGAGCCGCTGTTCCTCGTCGAGGACGGGAAGCCGTTCGACGCGGCGCTGGGCCATGGTCCGGGCGGCCTCGACGATGGTGTCGTCGGCATTGACCGTGACAGGCGGCGCGGTCATGAGCCGGCCCGCCGTGCGGGCTTCGGCCTTCACTGCCCGCCTCCGGGCGCTGCGCGTCAGGCCGGCCAGGCGGAAGCGGCGCTTCGGCTCGTAGGGATCGGGGGTCGCCGCCTGCCGGAGCATCAGGTCCGTCTCGGAGATGACGCCGATGACCTTCTCGTCCTCGTCGACCACGGGCAGTCCGCTGATCCGGTGGTCGGCGAGCAGCCGGGCCACTTCCTTGAACGTAGTGCTGTACGTGGCGCGGACGACCTCGGTGGTCATCACGGAGCCGACCTTGTTGTGCTTCATGGCTGTTTCTCCTCGGCGGGGGACCTGCGTGGACGGACAGGGGTCCTGGGGCCTGCGGGGCAGCAGGCGTACGCCTCGGCCGGCTGCGGCATTGCGCTCGCCGTGCGGACAGGCGCAGCAGGAGTGGAGAGGCTCTCGACACGGGCGGTCGGGACGAGGGGCCCGGTAGCGGGGATGCTTCGGGGCGCAGGCCCGGTCGACGGCCGGCTCGTGATGCTGTCCGCGAGCGCGGCATCGAACGTGGGCCTGCTGAACGCGTCGTCCGTCATCGCGGGCTCCTCCGGGTCTCCTGACACTCAGAGGGTCCAACGGAACGGGACGAAGCCCCATGGGCTGTCCGGGGGCGGAAAGTGGGCCGATCGGCCCTCGAAAAGAGCCCGGGTTCCCGGCGTCGCAGGTCCAGTCCCAGCCCGCGGGGCGGACTGCTGCCGGGCGGTCCCGTCGTGCGGCTCCGGGGCCGCGAAGATGCCGTGGCCGGAGTACGGCGGCAGGTTCCAGCCGTTGAGGCCCCGCAGAACGGCATGCGTCGGGCGGCCGCGTCCAACGCGAAGTCGATCACCCCGTCGCCAGGGCGGTGGGAGGCCCACGGCCGCTCCGCCCTCCGGCACCCGCACAGGGCCGTACGGCCTGCAGCGGCGCACCATCCGACCCGGGTGGTGCGCGAGGTGCATCGGTGGGTCACCGGACAACTCCAGCCGCACGAGTGGGCCGCGGAACACCTGCTCTCCCCTGCCCTCGCCGGCACGCTCGGCGGTCCGCCGGCGGAACGACTCGACGACCTGCGTGTCTGTCCCACGGGCTGCACACCGTCCTGCGCCCGCGCTTCGCCACGAGGAAGAGAACCGCTTCTCCCTCGCGCCGTGGACCGGGCCACGCACCGCGGCATTCCGGTCACTCGTGGGATACGGCTCAGTCGTGGGGTACGACCGCCACGGGGCAGCCGACGTGACGGATGGCGGCGTGGGTGACAGGGCCGGTTCGCGGGCCCAGCGGGCGCTCGGCGAGCCGGTGTCCCACGACGAGCAGACTGTCACTGCCAGCGTCACACCACGCAGGGCCGGCGGGTATGGGCCTCCAGGTCTTGGCGTGGGGCCATCCGGCCCACGCGCGGCCCGGGTTGACCGAACCACGCCCCGCACGTGTGCCCGCGGTGCGGGCGACCGAACGTGACCGTCACTCCGGGAGCGCCAGTCGCCCCGTCTCCCCCGGCTGGAGGCGCACCGCGTGGTCCGGCAGCCGCACGTCGATCGGCGAGCCGTCGGAGGACGGCACCGCGATCTCCATCAGCCCGCGCTCCAGCCGCAGCCGCACGCCCCAGTGACCCTGGTAGCGCACGGCGAAGCCGTACGAGGACAGCTCCGGCAGCGGCACCGGGTCGAGCCACAGAGCCCCGCTCCTCGTCTCCAGGCCGGTGAGGCCGCGCTGGACGAGGTCGAGGGTGCCGGCCATGGCACCCAGGTGGATGCCCTCGCCGGTGGTACCCCCCTGCACGTCGGCGATGTCGCCCTGGAGGGCTTCCTGGCAGAACTTCCACGCCTCTGCCCGCCGGGCACGGGCCAGTACCCAGCCGTGGACCAGACCGCTGAGGGTGGAGCCGTGGCTGGTGCGGTGCAGGTAGTGGTCGACGGTACGGCGCCAGGTGTCCTCGTCGAGAGGTACGCCCAACCGACGGAACAGGCCCTGCAGTTCGGCCGGGGAGAAGAGGTAGCCGAGCATCAGGACGTCGGCCTGCTTGGAGGCCTGGAAGCGGTTGACGCTGTCGCCCTCCGCCTCCAGGATCCGGTCGAGGCGCCGGATGTCGCCGTACCGCTGCCGGTAGCCGTCCCAGTCGAGTTCGGCGAGCTCGCCGTAGCCCTCGAACTGGCTGATGACGTCGTCGTGGAAGGGCACGTGAAGGGTGCGGGAGACGTCCTCCCAGAGTTCGAGTTCGCCCCCGTCCAGCCCCGCGCGTTCGACGAGTTCGCGGCGTCGCGGCTCGGGCAGGGTCTCCAGCAGTTCCAGGGCACGGGCGAGCACCCAGGCGGCGGTGACGTTGGTGTACGTGTTGTCGTCGAGGCCTGGTTCCGGCGCTCCGGGGTACGCCTCGTGGTACTCGTCGGGGCCGACCACGCCCTTGATACGGTGCCGGCCGAGGGACTCGTCGTAGGTGGCCGAGTCCGCCCAGAAGCGGGCGATCTGCAGCAGCATCTCCGCGCCCTTGGTGTGCAGGAACTCGGTGTCGCCGCTGGCCTCGCAGTACTGCCACACGTTGTAGGCGATCGCCGAGCCGACGTGGTGCTGGAGCCGGGAGTGGTCGGGCAGCCAGCGCCCCGAACGGGGGTTGAGATGAAGCTGCTGGGTCTCCTCCCGTCCGTCGCTGCCGGACTGCCACGGGTACATCGCACCCCTGCGGCCCGCCGACCGGGCGGCCGTACAGGCCTGTTCGAGGCGTCGGTGGCGGTAGCGGAGCAGGCCGCGCGAGACCTCCGGGAAGTGCAGGTTGAGGTAGGGCAGGACGAACAGCTCGTCCCAGAAGACGTGTCCGCGGTAGGCCTCGCCGTGCAGGCCCCGGGCAGGCACGCCGACGTCGAGGTCGGCGGTGTGCGGGGAGAGGGTCTGCAGTACGTGGAAGAGGTGCAGGCGCAGGACGCGGCCCGATTCCCCGGGAACTTCGAGGTCGGCCCTGCGCCAGAGCTGGTCCCAGGCGGTCAGGTGCGACTCGAGCAGTTCGTCGAAGCCGGGCGCCTGACCCACCCGGTCGACGGCGGCGTACAGCGGGTCACTGATCGCGGGGTCGCGGGAGGTGTGCAGGGCGACGGTCTTGTCCACGGTGACGGTGCGGCCCGGGGCCAGGTCGAGGGTCATCTCCTGGATGGCGTAAGGGATTTCGTGGCGGATGGTGACGGCTGCGTCGGCGGTGACGCGGGCTGCCATGCCGATGCGGATGTCCGAGGTCCGGGTGCGGCAGCGCAGCCACACCGTGTCGGGGTCCGCGGTGCCGGTGTGCAGGTGGGTCAGGTGGTCGCCGTCCAGATCGCGGTAGCGCGCCACGCCTGAGTTGGTGACGCTGCCGTCGAGGGCCGCCTCCACGTCGAGCGGGCCGGAGAAACCCTCGGCGGTGAACTCGGTTCGCAGGGCGGCGAGATGAGGGTCGGCCATGTGCACGAGCCGTTGCTGACGAATCGTCAGTTTCTGTGCACCGCCGAAGTCGTAGCATGTCCGGCGCTCCAACAGCCCTGCGGACAGATGCAGGATCTCGCGATGGTCGAGCACGGTCGCGGTGTCGGGAGTGAGCCACGGACCGCCGCTCCGGCGGTAGCGCAGGGGTAGCCAGTTCGGGACGTTGACCATGTCCTCGTTCTCGACCTGACGGCCCGCCACGTCGGAGGTGAGCCGGTTGTAGCAGCCGGCCACATAGGTGCCGGGGTAGTGCACCTCGTCGGCGGCACACTCCGGCAGTGCTCCACGCGTGGCGAAGTAGCCGTTGCCCAGGGTGCACAGGGACTCACGCAGCCGCTCGTCGGCGGGCCGGTAGCCCTCGTACTCCCAGCTGAAGCCCGTCACTTCGGCGCTCCTTCCGCGACCAGCTCTCCGAGGTCGCGCACGACGATGTCGGCACCGTGCCGCAGCAGTCGCGCCCCGGTGTCCTCACCCGCGAGGCGGTCCACGCCGACCACCAGCGCGAACCCGCCTCGCCGCCCCGCCTCCACACCCGCCAGGGCGTCCTCCACGACGACGGCCCTGTCGGCGGGGACACCGAGTCGGCGGACCGCCTCCAGGAACAGATCGGGCTCCGGCTTGCCCGCCAGGCCCAGCCGGGCCGCCTCGCCGCCGTCCACCAGGATGTCGAAGAGGTCGAGGACCCCGGCCCGGCTCAACAGCTCACCGGCGTGGCGGGAGGCGGAGGCCGCGGCCCGGGGAACCCCCGCCCGGCGCAGGGCACGCACCAACCGTACGGTGCCCGGATACGCGTCGACGCCGTGCTCGTGCAGCCGCTGCACGAACAGGCGCTCCTTCTGCTCCGCGACGGCATGCACGGTCTCGGGCGACGTCTCGATGCCGCGAGCGGCGAAGAAGGCGGCGGCGCCGTCGAGGCGGGATTTTCCGTCGACATGGCGCACATAGTCGTCCCGTACGTCGAACGGGCGGCTCCGGTCGGCGTCCTCGGACGGGTGGGCGCGCAAATAGGCGTCGAACGCCGTCTTCCACGCCGCAGCGTGCACCCGGGCGGAGTCGGTGATCACTCCGTCGGTGTCGAAGACGACGGCCCGAACGTTGCGCAGAACCGGGGCGAGCGCGTCGCGGGAGGTCACAGGGGTGCGAGGGGACTTCATGCCTCACACCTCCTGCGGCACGATCGCGACCGGACACTGCGCGTGATGCAGCAGTGTGTGCCCCACGCGGCCGAGCTGGAGACCGAGGGGGCCGGACCGGCGCCGGGCCCCGACGATCACGAGGTCCGCGGCGGCCGACCGGTTCAGCAGCACTCTGCGGGCCGGTCCTTCCACCACGGCACGGCGCACATGGGCCTTGGGACGGTCCGCCATGGCGTCGTGGAGCAGGGTGTCGAGCAGCGCCGACGCACGTTCCTCGTGACCGGCGGTCTCGTGTGCGGGACAGCGCCATGCGCGTACGACATCGAGGGTGCACCCGCGCGCCCCGGCCTCGCGCAGAGCGAACCGCAGCGCCTCACCGCCGGCCGCGGGCTCCCCGGCGCCCAGCAGAATCCGCTCGTGGCTGCCCGCCAGGCCGGCCTTGTCGCCGCGCACCACGATCACCGGGCACCGGGCACGGCCCGCCACGACCAGGGAAACGGACCCGAGGAGCAGGCCCGCCAGCCCACCGCGGCCACGCGATCCCGTCACCAGGGCGGAGGCGTTGTGACCCTCGCGCAGGAGCGCGGACACGGCATCCTCGGGAACAGCCTCCGCGAAGACCTTCACATCGGGATTGTGCCGCCGGGCGCGCTCCACCGCGACGCCGAGGACGCGCTCCGCCATCTCATGCTCCGACAGGCGTCCGGGACTGCCGGACGGGGCGGCGTCTTCGTAGCGTTCCCACAGGGAGGCGTACACCAGCCGCAGCGGCACACCGTGCCGGGCCGCTTCGTCCGCCGCCCAGTCGACCGCCACAAGGCTCGCATCCGATCCGTCGACCCCCGCGACCAGGGGTAGCGCCATCGTCCCCACCGCCTCTCGTCGGGTTGCGCAGGCCTGCACCCACAAGGCTTCACCGCCACCGTGGCATCCGCGAGGGGGAGGCCGGAAGGGCGGTTCCGGCCTCGGCACGGGACGTTCGGCCCGGCAGGGCCCCACCCGGGCGACTGGGGCCGCTCGGCCCGCCTGCCGCCCCGGCCGGAAGATCGAACCGGTTCTGTCAGCTCTGCGGAAGCCGGGCGGCGACGTACTCGGTGAGGTCGAGCAGGCGGTTGGTGTAGCCCCACTCGTTGTCGTACCAGCCGAACACCTTCACCAGGTTTCCGTGGGCCTGGGTGAGCGGAGCGTCGAAGACGCAGGAGGCGGGGTCGCCGACCACGTCGCGGGAGACGATCGGGGCGTCGGAGACTCGCAGGATGCCCTTCAGAGGCCCGTCGGCCGCCTCCCGGAAGACGGAGTTGATTTCGCCGACGGTCACCTCCCGGTCGAGCACCAGAGTCAGGTCGGTCAGGGAACCGTCCTCGACCGGCACACGTACAGCGATGCCGTCCAGGGTGCCGGACAGCTCCGGCAGCACGAGTCCGACCGCGCGGGCGGCGCCGGTGCTGGTCGGGATGATGTTCACGGCGGCGGTGCGGCCACGGCGCAGGTCCTTGTGCGGGCCGTCGAGAACCACCTGGTCGTTGGTGTAGCCGTGGATGGTGGTCATCAGGCCCTTGTCGATGCCGAACCGCTCGTCGAGCACCTTGACCATCGGCGCCACGCAGTTGGTGGTGCAGGAGGCGTTGGACACCACGTGGTCCCGGTCGGGGTCGTACGTGCTCTCGTTGACGCCCATGACGATCGTGGCGTCGACTCCCCTGCCCGGCACGGACAGCAACACCTTGCGCGCCCCGGCCTTCAGGTGCCGGCCGGCGTCCTCGCGGCTGCGGAAACGGCCGGTGGACTCG
The DNA here is from genome assembly GCF_033441795.1 of Streptomyces sp. ADMS. NCBI lineage: Bacteria > Bacillati > Actinomycetota > Actinomycetes > Kitasatosporales > Streptomycetaceae > Streptomyces > Streptomyces sp. ADMS. Next base: position 35,380 of record NZ_JAVFVX010000064.1, read on the forward strand.
ATGACGACGTCCACACCGAGCTCACCCCAGGCCAGGGCGGCGGGGTCGCGCTCGGCGGTCACGGCGATGCGATGCCCGTCCACGGTGATCGAGTCGTCGTCATGTTCGACGGCGCGGCCGAGACGGCCGTACGTCGAGTCGTACGCCAGCAGGTGGGCGAGGGCCTCCGGCGAGGTGATGTCGTTGATGGCCACCACCTCGACGGACGTGCCCGCCCCGGCCTCCGCGCGCTCCAGCACACAGCGCAGGTAGTTGCGTCCGATGCGGCCGAAGCCGTTGATGCCCACGCGCACGCTCATGTCCGTTGTCCTCCCGATCGATCCGTTTCCGGTGTGCGCTGCCAGCCTGCCCGCAGGGGACCGGTTCGGACTTGGGCCGTCCGGGGGCCAGGTGAGGGACGTTCGGCCCGGCGGGACCTCCGGGCCGAACGGACCGTCAGGCCCCTTTGTACTTGAGCCGGTCCTTGGCCTGGGTGGCGATGACGGCGGCCTGGATGCGCCGCTCCACGCCGAGCTTGGCCAGTAGTCGGGAGATGTGGTTCTTGACGGTCTTCTCGGCGAGGTAGAGCCGCTGGCCGATCTGACGGTTGGTCAGTCCCTCGCCGATCAGGGCGAGGATCTCCTGCTCCCTGCCGGTCAGGCCGGGCAGCGCGTCGGGTTCCTCTTCCTTCCGCTGGTCGTTGCGCAGGCGGGTCAGCAGTTTCGTGGTGGCGCTCGGGTCGAGCAGGGACTGGCCCGCGGCGACCGTGCGTACGGCGGAGACCAGGTCCGATCCCTGGATCTGCTTGAGCACGTATCCGGAGGCTCCGGCCATGATCGAGTCGAGAAGTGCCTCCTCGTCGTCGAACGAGGTCAGCATCAGGCAGGCCAGGTCCGGCATGCTCGAACGCAGTTCCCGGCACACGGTGATGCCGTCGCCGTCGGGGAGGCGTACATCGAGGACGGCGACGTCCGGGCGCAGGGCGGGGACGCGCGCCAGGGCCTGTTCGACATTGGCTGCCTCGCCGACCACGGTGATGTCGGGCCGGTCGTCCAGCAGGTCGCGCACCCCCCGCCGTACGACCTCGTGGTCGTCCAGCAGGAAGACCCGGATCGGGGTCTCGGGCGCGGTCTGCTCACTGTCCGTCATCGACGGCTCCTGTCCTGCGTCGTCTGTCTCCCGCACCGGAATCCGCCTGGTGCGCGGAGCCGGTCCTTCTGTGTGAAGGATCCTGCGTGATTCCGGGCCGAAGGGCCAGAGCCGACCGGTCATTCGCCCTCTGTCGGTGCCGAACGCTGTGGGAACGGGCGGGCCCCGGCCGGCAGGGCCAGCCCGTCCGGCATCGCCGTCGGCAGCCGGGTCGGTGGGAGCCCGCCCCACGAGGGGGCCGGCCGTGATCACGACGGGACCCACGGCCCGTCGACCGGGGCCGATCGGCCCTGGGGCCACGGCCGGCCTCGGCGAAAGGGTGGAGCCACAGAGGACGAGAACGAGAAGGAGTGGTCTGCATGACCGGCAGGGACGCTGGAATCCGCGACACCGCCGCTGTTGTCCGGGTACGGGCCGAAGGAGAGGTCGGTGAGGAAGCCCTCGCATACACCCGTTCCAAGATCGACGCTGTCATGAGCCGGCCGGGACTGCCGGCGGTCACCGGCGAGGTGCGGATCGCCAAGGCGGCGGCCCATCACGCCGGGCACCCGTGGTCGGCAGTGGCCGACCTCCGCGTGGGCCGCACCGTCGTGGTCGTCCACGCGCAGGAGGCCACCAGCCAGGAAGTCACCGACCGGCTGCAGGACCGGCTGCGCCGTCAGCTGGAGCGAGCGGCACACGGGGGCGACGCCGCCCGGCCGGTCAGCCCGCCCTGGCGGGGCAGGCAACAGGCCGGAGGCCCCGCGGGCCGCGGCGCGGGACAGCAGGACACGCGCTCGGAGTGACCCGCCCGGGCAGAAACCCGTGCGGTGCCCGGACCGCGGCGCCCTTGCAGGGTCGGCGCCCTCGGCCCCGGCCACGCGTGGCTGGTGACGGCGGGAACGTACGCCCCGATGCTGCGCCACTACGGGCAGCCGCTGTGGCTCGCTCCGGTGCTGCCGTTCACCGCTTCCTGTCCCTCCTCATGTGCCGACGGCGATCGTCGCCAGTAGGCAGGGCACCGCCCGGGTCCGGCCGGGCCGAACCGTCACGGACCTCGGCCCCGGCGACGTTCCGCGTCCCCGCCGCCCTCGGAACAGTGAATCGTGGCAGCTGTCGTCCGAGGTGAGGGCGGTTCGGCCCGACGACTCGGGACCAGTTGGCCCCTGCACCGTCCAGCCGGTGCGAGGGAGGCTGAAAAGGCATCCGGGGAGCCGGCCACCCGGGACGGTCCAACGGGACAGCAGCGGTCGAACGGCCGCCCCCACCCGCGAGTTCCGGCCCCCGATGCCCACCCGCAGGAGCAGGACGCCCTGCGGGGATCCGCCGGCCCCCAGCGGCCGCACGCGAAGGACACCGGTTGCGCTCCGCGCGCACCGGCGGCGAAGGGAACTTCCATGAAGACCTCCAGAGTCGGCGAGGTGATGACCTCCGAGGTCGTCGGAGCACGCCGGGAGACTCCGTTCAAGGACGTGGCGCAACTGCTGGCCCGGCACCGGATCAGCGGCGTGCCGGTGGTGGACGCCGACGACAAGGTCCTCGGCGTGGTCTCCGAGACCGACCTGATACGCCGGCAGGCGGCTCGGGCCGGACAGGACCAGCGGGCACGCCGCTTCCGGCTGCCGGCGCTGCGCCGGAAGTCGCGTTTCGCGGTTGCCGGGGCCCGTGCCATGACCGCGGGGCAACTGATGTCGACCCCTGCGATCACCGTTCATCCGGAGCAGCCCGTCGCGGACGCCGCACGGGTCATGGAGCGCCACCACATCGAACGGCTGCCGGTGGTGGATGAGGAGGACCGTCTGATCGGCATTGCCACCCGCCGCGACCTGCTGCGGGTCTTCCTGCGCACCGACGAGGAGATCCGTCAGGAGATCGTCGACGAGGTCCTGACGCGCGCCATGTGCCTGCCGCCCCACACCGTCATCGTCTCCGTCCACGACGGTACGGCCACGCTGGAGGGCCGTCTGGAACGCCGCAGCGACATCCCGCTGGTCGTCCAGCTGGTCTGGCGGGTGGACGGTGTGGTGGGCGTGATGAACAGCCTCACCTTCCGGATGGACGACACCCACCCGCCCGAGAAGCACCCGTCGCGCCGGATCGCCCACCACTGGCTGCCCGAGCGGTAGTCCCCGGCACGACGGAGGGGTCTCACGACCTCCTGGGACAGTCGGGCCGCGGCATGTGCCTGGGCGGTCGCCCACCCCCGGACACTCGGTCCGCATCCGCCCCGGCCCGATCACCGGCATCCGGTTCACCGCCGCGCCCCGTCTCCTCCTGTGCGTTCAGCCGTCCCAGGTCCAGTCGGCGACCTCGGGGAGATCGACACCGTGTTCACGGATCCAGTCGTAGTGGCGCAGCCGGGTGTCTTCCATCAACTGCCGTACGGGGGCCGCCCGCACGGCCAGGCCCGGGACACGGTCGATGACGTCCATCACCAGGCGGTAGCGGTCGAGGTCGTTGCTGACGACCATGTCGAACGGCGTGGTGGTGGTACCGATCTCCTTGTAGCCGCGTACGTGCATGTTCCCGTGGCCGGTACGGCGGTAGGCGAGCCGGTGGATCAGCCACGGGTAGCCGTGGTAGGCGAAGATCACCGGCTTGTCGCGGGTGAACAGCGCGTCGTAGTCGGCGCCGGGCATGCCGTGCGGATGCTCCTCGGCGGGCAGCAGCCTGGCCAGGTCGACGACGTTGACGACCCGGACGGCCAGCTCCGGCAGATGGGTGCGCAGCAACTGTGCGGCGGCCAGCACTTCCTGCGTGGGGACGTCCCCGGCGGCGGCGAGTACGACGTCCGGCTCCCGTTCGCCGCTCTCCGTACCGGCCCACTCCCAGATCCCGGCGCCCCGGGCGCAGTGGGCGTGGGCCTGGTCCATGGTGAGCCAGTCGAAGCAGGGCTGCTTGCCGGCGACCACGACGTTGACGTAGTCGCGGCTGCGCAGCACGTGGTCGGCGACCGACAGCAGGGTGTTGGCGTCCGGCGGCAGATAGACCCGTACGACTTCGGGGCTCTTGCTGAGGACATGGTCGATGAAGCCGGGGTCCTGGTGGGAGAAGCCGTTGTGGTCCTGGCGCCAGACGTGCGAGGTCAGCAGGTAGTTGAGGGAGGCGATGGGCGCGCGCCAGGGAAGCCGGCGAGTGACGCGCAGCCACTTGATGTGCTGGTTGACCATGGAGTCGACGATGTGGACGAAGGCCTCGTAGCAGGAGAACATCCCGTGCCGGCCGGTGAGAAGGTAGCCCTCCAGCCAGCCCTGGCAGGTGTGTTCGGAGAGGATCTCCATCACCCGGCCGTGCCGGTCCAGGTGCTCGTCGACGGCGAGGGTCTGGGCCTGCCAGGCCTTGCCGCTCGCGTCGAAGACGGCCTGGAGCCGGTTGGAGGCGGTCTCGTCGGGGCCGACGAGACGGAAGTCACGGCGGCCGCTGGTGTCACGCATGACGTGCTCCAGCAGGTCGCCGAGGACCCGGGTGGGCTCGTGCAGTGTCGTGCCCGGCTTGTCGACCGCGACGGCGTACCGGTCCAGCTCCGGCAGGGGCAGTTCGCGCAACAGCAGCCCGCCGTTGGCGTGCGGGGTGGACCCCAGGCGCCGGGCGCCCTCGGGAACGCAGGCCAGCACCTGTTCGCGGGGGCGGCCGTGCTCGTCGAAGAGTTCCTCGGGCTGGTACGAGCGCAGCCAGGTCTCCAGCTGCCGCAGGTGCTCGGGGTTGTCCCGGACGGCCGACAGCGGGACCTGATGGGCACGCCAGGTGCCCTCCACGGGAAGGCCGTCGACCTCGGCGGGTCCGGTCCAGCCCTTCGGGGTGCGCAGCACGATCACCGGCCAGTGGGCCCGCTGCGTCGCGCCCTCTTCGCGCGCGCTGTTCTGGATGAGCGCGATGCGGTCCAGGGCGTCGTCCATGGCGGCGGCCATGGCGCGGTGCACGGTCAGCGGATCGTCACCGGTGACGTGGATCGGAAGGTGACCGTAGCCCCGCAGCAGGTCGTCGAGTTCGGACTCCGGCAGGCGTGCCAGCACCGCCGGATTGGCGATCTTGTAGCCGTTGAGGTGCAGGATCGGCAGTACGGCCCCGTCGTGGACCGGGTCGAGGAACTTGTTGGAGTGCCAGGAGGCGGCCAGTGGCCCGGTCTCCGCCTCACCGTCGCCGATCACGCAGGTGACGAGGAGACCGGGGTTGTCCAAGGCAGCCCCGTAGGCGTGCGAGAGCGAGTAGCCCAGCTCGCCGCCTTCGTGGATGGAGCCCGGCGTCTCGGGCGCCACGTGGCTGGGGATCCCGCCGGGGAACGAGAACTGCTTGAAAAGGCGAGCCATACCGGCGGCGTCCCGGGTGATGTCCGGATACGTCTCCGTGTACGAGCCCTCCAGCCAGGAGTTGGCCACCACGGCGGGCCCGCCGTGTCCCGGTCCCCAGATGCACAGGGCGTCCTGGCCGCGGGCCTTGACCACGCGGTTGAGATGGGTGTGGACCAGGTTGAGGCCCGGGGACGTGCCCCAGTGGCCGAGCAGTCGCGGCTTGATGTGCTCAGGGCGCAGCGGCTCGGTCAACAGTGGGTTGGACATGAGGTAGATCTGGCCCACGGACAGGTAGTTCGCGGCGCGCCAGTGGGCGTCCAGCGTCCTCAGCTCGTCGTCCGTGAGCCGGGCGGGCGCCTGCTGGGTGTCGACGGACATAGGGGGTTCCCTTCCGGGTCGGGGCGTGGGCCGGCGTACGTGCCGGTCCGCACCTGCCCACTCTCCGCCCCTCCACCGAGTGCCCGACAGGGCCAACCGGGCCATCCCTCGGAGCGCGTGGTGCCGTTCACCCGGTCGGCACGACGACCACCGGGCAGTGGGAGTGGTTCACCAGGGTGTGCGCGACCTGTCCCGGCTGCGGGCCGCTCCGACTGGTGCGGCGGTGGGCACCGATGACGACGATGCCGGCCTCGCGGGTGGCCTCCAGGAGTGCCTGCGCCGGGTCGGTGCGGACCGTGCGGGTCTCGATTCCGATCTCGGGGTGGTGCTCCCTCAGCCGGGCCATGACGAAGCGCGCCACGGCCTCCTCCTCCCGTTCCTGCTGGGCGAGTTGTCGCTGTCCCGGGCTGGTCGCGGGCACGAGCGAGGGCAGTTCGGGGGTGACGTGCCGGTGGGTCCAGGAGTGCAGGACGCGCAGACGGGTGCCGCGACGCTCCGCCTCCTCGAAGGCGTAGGCGGCCGCGTCCGCGTCGGTGTCGTCGGCCAGGCCCAGCAGCACCTCGCCACCGTCCCCGCACGGGTGATCACCGCGTACGACCAGCAGCGGACTGTGCACGTGCGCGGCCAGACGCCGGCTCACCGAGCCGAGCAGCAGACCGGTGAGCCCGCCCAGTCCGCGGGTGCCGACGACGGTGAGCGCGGCGCCCTCGCTCTCGCGCGTCAGCGCGTCCACGGCGCCGCCCTCCACGGCCGACGCCACGACCGGCAGATTCGGGTGACGCGCTCGGACCCGGGAAGCGGCCGACGCCAGGATCGGTCCGGCCTCGTCGCGGTCGGGCACGGCGTACACGACGTGGAGCGCGGCACCACGCCGCGCCGCCTCTTCCGCTGCCTGGTCCAACGCCCGTACGGCGACCAGCGAGCCGTCAACTCCGACGGCCACGTAGTGGAGCGTCATGATGCCATTCCCTTCTGTTCCGTGCTCGGGTGCCTGGTGTTCGGCGGGAAGGGGCCGAGGACGGTGGCGAGTTGGCCGCCGGCCGGCTCGACCGGGTCCCACGGTGGGTCCATTGACGATGCTCGTCGTCGCGTGACTCGCGGGGCAGGGGCCGTGAGCACCTGCCGACGTGCCGTGCGGCCCCTTGCCGGAGGGCCGAACGGCCTCGGTCGCGGCAGGGAGCACAGGGCCGGGAAGAAGCGGCGAAGGCGTGGCTGTCGACCGTGCGTCCTGAGCCCCCGCAGTGCCATTGGGCCCAGAGGAAGGCCGGGCACTGTGGTCCGTTCGGCCCCATTGTCAGGACCGTACGGCGCATCCCTGGCGGTACGCCCGACCGCGAAGGTGTCGTCCACGGGCCGGCGCCTTCCGTGGCCGGGCCGGCCGTTTCCCCCTGCCGACCCCCGTACCGGGGTGCGCGCGACCCCGTACACGAGGAGGCCCGCCGTGGAACTGGCCCTGGCTCAGGAGACCGTGGCCCGATGGCAGTTCGGCATCACGACCGTCTACCACTTCCTGTTCGTCCCGCTCACCATCAGTCTGGCCTTCCTCGTCGCGGGGCTGCAGACCGCCTGGGTGCGCACGGGTAAGGACAAGTACTTCAAGGCCACCCGCTTCTGGGGCAAGCTCTTCCTGATCAACGTCGCCATGGGCGTGGCCACCGGCATCGTGCAGGAGTTCCAGTTCGGCATGAACTGGTCCGACTACTCGAAGTTCGTCGGTGACGTCTTCGGGGCCCCGCTCGCCATGGAGGCCCTGCTCGCGTTCTTCTTCGAGTCCACCTTCATCGGCCTGTGGATCTTCGGCTGGGACAAGCTGCCCCGGAAGATCCACCTGGCCTGCATCTGGCTGGTGGCCGTCGGAACGTTCCTCTCGGCGTACTTCATCCTGGCCGCCAACTCGTGGATGCAGCACCCGGTCGGATACGAGGTCAACGAGGCCACCGGCCGCGCCGAGCTCAACGACATCGCGGCCGTGCTGTTCCAGCAGACCACGCTGGTCGTCGTCTTCCACACCCTCACCGCGGCCTTCCTCACGGGCGGCGCGTTCATCGTCGGCATCGCCGCGTACCAGCTGCGCCGCGCCGGGAAGGCGGCGAAGCCGGATACTCCCGGCCGGATCGCCGCCATGCGCACATCGCTCCGGCTCGGCCTGGTCACGGTCGTCATCGCAGGTCTCGGCACGGCGGTCAGCGGCGACGCGCTCGCCAAGGTGATGTACGAGCAGCAGCCCATGAAGATGGCAGCCGCCGAAGCCCTCTGGGAGACGGAGGAATCGGCGCCCTTCTCGCTTTTCGCGTACGGCGACGTCGACGAGGGCCGCAATACGGTCGAGGTCGAGATACCCGGCCTGCTGTCCTATCTGGCCAAGGGCGACTTCACCTCGCCAGTGCCGGGCATCAGCACCGTCGAGGCGCTGCAGAAGGCGCAGTACGGCGATCTCGCCGACGACTACAAGCCCAGCATCCCCACCGCCTACTGGTCGTTCCGCTGGATGATCGGCTTCGGTATGGCCTCCTTCGCGATCGGCCTCGCCGGCCTGTGGCTGACCCGGCAGAGGCGCTCGCTTGCCGCCGACCGGCGGCGCGGCGAGGACGAGGTCCCGCTGCTGATGCTCACCCCGAGCCGTGAGCTGGGCCCGTTCATGAACACCTGGGCCTGGCGGCTGGCCGTTCTCACCATGGGCTTTCCGCTCGTCGCCAACTCCTTCGGCTGGATCTTCACGGAGATGGGCCGCCAGCCGTGGAGCGTGTACGGGCTGATGACCACCGCCGACGCGGTCTCGCCCAGTGTCTCCGTCGGGGAGCAGATCACCTCGCTGGGCGTCTTCACCGTCCTGTACGCCGTACTGGCCGTCGTCGAGGTGCGGCTGCTCGTCAAGTACGCCAAGGCGGGCCCGGCCGACGAACTGCCGCCGCCGGAGGTTCCCTCCCTGCGCGGCCCGTCCGCCGACGAGGACACCGGCCGCCCGATGACCTTCGCCTACTGAGCCCCACCGGGACCTTCCGAAACCTGCCGGAGACACGGAGAGAGACACGGCCATGGAGTTGCACGACGTCTGGTTCACCCTGATCGCCGTCCTGTGGATCGGCTACTTCTTCCTGGAGGGTTTCGACTTCGGGATCGGCATCCTCACCAAGCTGCTCGCCCGCGGCGAGGCCGAGCGCCGGGTGCTCATCAACACAGTCGGCCCGGTCTGGGACGGCAACGAGGTGTGGCTGCTCACCGCGGGCGGCGCCACCTTCGCCGCGTTCCCGGTCTGGTACGCCACCCTGTTCAGCGGCTTCTACCTGCCGCTGCTGGCCATTCTGGCCTGTCTGATCGTCCGTGTCGTCGCCTTCGAGTACCGCGGCAAGCGCGACGACGCCCGGTGGAAGCGCAACTGGGAGCACGCGCTGTTCTGGACCTCCCTGCTGCCCGCGTTCCTGTGGGGCGTGGCCTTCGCGAACATCGTCCACGGCGTGAAGATCGACGCCGAGGGCGAGTACGCCGGCACGGTCCTCGACCTGCTCAACCCGTACGCCCTCCTCGGCGGCCTCGTCACCCTCGCCCTGTTCACCTTCCACGGCGCGGTGTTCGCGGCGCTCAAGACGCGCGGCGACATCCGTGACCGCGCTCGCGCACTGGCCGGCCGGGCAGGTCTCGCCACCGCCGGGCTCGCGCTGGTCTTCCTGCTGTGGACCCAGACCAGCGGCGGCAACGTCCGCAGCTTCGTCGCGCTCGTCCTCACGGTCTGCGCGCTGCTCGGCGCGCTCGCCGCGAACCAACGGGCCCGCGAGGGCTGGGCGTTCGCTCTCTCCGGCGTCACCGTCGCCGGGGCCGTCGCGATGCTCTTCCTCGCGCTCTACCCGGACGTCATGCCGTCCAGCCTGGACCCGGCATGGAGTCTGACGGTGAGCAACGCATCCTCGTCGGCGTACACGCTGAAGGTCATGACCTGGGTGGCGGCGATCATGACGCCGGTGGTGCTGCTCTACCAGAGCTGGACCTACTGGGTGTTCCGCAAGCGCGTCGGTGTCGAGCACATCCCGGCCTGAACGCACGAACCGGTCGTGTCCCGCCTCGTGGTGTAAGCGACCTTGCTCGACGCGTTCCGGCAGGCC
>NZ_JAVFVX010000650.1:0-229 GCF_033441795.1 Streptomyces sp. ADMS
GCGTGGACCACGTCAACGGCGAACGCTGGCACGCCGACTTCACCAGCGCCACCCCGCTCTCCCTAGTGCGGGAGGCCGTGCTCGCGCTCAGCAGCACCGAGCCCGTCGAGCGTCCGCTGTCGGGTATCCCCGAGCGGAATCTGCCGTACGTCACCGTCACGCCCGTCGGCGCGGGCGCCGACCCGCGCCGGTCGGCCGCGCTCGCCCGCACGCCCAACACATCGCAGGC
>NZ_JAVFVX010000651.1:0-228 GCF_033441795.1 Streptomyces sp. ADMS
TAGCACGCTGCCCTCTCACGGCAGTAGCGCCGGTTCGAATCCGGTCGGGGGTACGATTTACATTGAATCACCTTGGTCTATGGTGTAATTGGCAACACTACGGTTTCTGGTACCGTCATTCTTGGTTCGAGTCCAGGTAGACCAGCTCGGATCTGCGGAAACGCAAGATCCTCGCCCCCGTTGTGTAGCGGCCTAGCACGCTGCCCTCTCACGGCAGTAGCGCCGGTT
>NZ_JAVFVX010000652.1:0-227 GCF_033441795.1 Streptomyces sp. ADMS
GCAGGGTCGCCCTGCGCGCCAACGGGCTCAGCACGTCGAGCCTGCAGATGCTGAACGCGGTGATCGACCAAGCCCGGCGGCTCGAAGGAATGCCGGACGACTCGGGCGACTCCGGGCTTCTTGACGACGAATGACCCACACCTCGGCGCGGATCAGCCCGGCCCCGCACAGGCCGATTAGCCGCTGGTGGCTCCTCGGCCGCTTTCCATCAGCACGATCACGCGAAG
>NZ_JAVFVX010000653.1:0-226 GCF_033441795.1 Streptomyces sp. ADMS
GTCGTGAGCCTCACCGGCCTGCTCCTGCTCGCCGTGATCCTCGCCCGTGGCGTGGCCGGCGCCCTCGAACTCATCCCCATCTGGGCCGCCATCACCCTGCTCGTCTTCGTCCGCCACCGAGGCCGAGCCCTGGCCGACTGGGCTCCGATCGTCACCCGGTACGTGCTCCGCCGGATGCGGGGCCAGTTGATCTGGCTCGTCCGGCCCTCCCGCCGCCCGGTCCGCG
>NZ_JAVFVX010000654.1:0-226 GCF_033441795.1 Streptomyces sp. ADMS
GTCGTGAGCCTCACCGGCCTGCTCCTGCTCGCCGTGATCCTCGCCCGTGGCGTGGTCGGCGCTCTCGAACTCATCCCGCTGTGGGCCGCCATCGCCCTGCTCGTCTTCGTCCGCCACCGAGGCCGCGCCCTGGCCGACTGGGCTCCGATCGTTACCCGGTATGTGCTCCGGCGGATGCGGGGCCAGTTGATCTGGCTCGTCCGGCCCTCCCGCCGCCCGGTCCGCG
>NZ_JAVFVX010000655.1:0-225 GCF_033441795.1 Streptomyces sp. ADMS
CGAGTTCGCCGGTCTTCCTGTCCTTCTTGTTGGGCACGGTCGAGCGGCGGATCAGCAGGTGACGCTCCAACCCCGCCGGTGTGGAGGCGAGTTGGACGGCGGCCCAGTCGTACTCGCGCGGACCCTTGGCGCCGTCGGCACAGGACCGGCGCTCGAAGGCATCCTCCGGCACCAGCGCCCACAGCTCGCGGGCCTGCCGGGTGCGCCCGTCGGGCAGCGGCAGCA
>NZ_JAVFVX010000656.1:0-225 GCF_033441795.1 Streptomyces sp. ADMS
CGAGTTCGCCGGTCTTCCTGTCCTTCTTGTTGGGCACGGTCGAGCGGCGGATCAGTAGGTGCCGCTCGAAGTTCCCGACACTGGCGGCGAGTTGGACGGTGGCCCAGTCGTACTCGCGCGGGCCCTTGGCGCCGTCCGCGCACGAGCGGCGCTCGAAAGTCTCCTCGGGTACCAGCGCCCACAGCTCGCGGGCCTGCCGGGTGCGCCCGTCGGGCAGCGGCAGCA
>NZ_JAVFVX010000657.1:0-225 GCF_033441795.1 Streptomyces sp. ADMS
AGTCACCGAGTTCCCCTTCGACTCGGACCGCAAGCTGATGACCACGGTGCACAAGAACGGCGCGGGCTACCAGGCGTGCGCCAAGGGAGCGCCGGCGGAACTGCTGGCGCGCTGCGCCGAGATGGACTGGGAGGGGCGGAGCGGGCCGCTGACAGAGCAGGACCGGGCGACAGTGCTCGCGGCGAGTGACGCTCTGGCGTCGCAGGGGCTGCGGGTGCTGGCCGT
>NZ_JAVFVX010000658.1:0-225 GCF_033441795.1 Streptomyces sp. ADMS
AGTCACCGAGTTCCCCTTCGACTCGGACCGCAAGCTGATGACCACGGTGCACAAGTACGGCGCGGGCTACCAGGCGTGCGTCAAGGGAGCGCCGGCGGAACTGCTGGCGCGCTGCGCCGAGGTGGAGTGGGAGGGGCGGGGCGGGCCGCTGACCGAGCAGGACCGGGCGGCAGTGCTCGCGGCGAGTGACGCTCTGGCGTCGCAGGGGCTGCGGGTGCTGGCCGT
>NZ_JAVFVX010000659.1:0-225 GCF_033441795.1 Streptomyces sp. ADMS
GGAGGCGACGATGCCGAAGTCGGGGTGGCGGCCGACTGCGATGTCGGGAAGCGGGATGTGCTCGGGGGTGGGCATGGCGGATCCATCCGGTGCGGGCAGGGGGAGAGGGGCGGTCGAGGGCGGGGATGGTTCTGCCGGTGCGGGACATGACGGGCTCTCCGAGGTGGGCGGCGGTCAGCGACCGGGTGCGGACGAGGGTCGGGCGGGAGGCAGGGCGGGACGTAC
>NZ_JAVFVX010000065.1:0-44641 GCF_033441795.1 Streptomyces sp. ADMS
CGGCCGAGTCGGGGGAGACCTTCACCAGGCGCTGGTCGGTCCAGTGGACCAGGTCGGTGGACTCCCACACCATGATGGACTTGCTGCCGGTGCGCTGGGAGGCGTCCCAGTCGCCGTTGCCGTAGATCCGCAGGTCGGTGGCGATCTGGTAGAACTTGTCGCCCTCGGGGGAGCGGATGATGAACGGGTCGCGCAGACCCTTCTCACCGAGCGTGGAGGTCAGGACGGGCTTGCCGTCGTTCAACTCCCGCCATTTCAGCGGGTCGTTGCCCTTGCTGAGGGCCGCGTAGAGCTGTTCGCCGTCCGAGGTGCCCTCGCCGGTGAAGTAGCTGAACATGTAGCCCTTGAAGGCTTCCTTCGCGGGGAGTTCGGGGACCGTCGCCGTCAGAACGCGGGTTGCCGTGGCCGTGCCCTTGGCGATCGTCGCGGTCAGCTCGACCGTCGTGCCGCCGTCGCCGTGCGCGGGGCGGTGGACCACACCGTCGGTCGCGATGACGTCAGGGTTCGCCGAGGACCAGGCAACAGCGGTGTCGTAGAGGCCGGTTGAAGGCAGCGTGATGTTGCCTCGTACGTCGTCGATGTCCGGGACGGTCAGCGCCTCGGCGGCCCGCTGGGTGGCCGTCGCGTCGTCGAAGGTGGCCGGGACCGTGATGTCGAAGGTCCTGGTGTCGCTGACCGGGCCCTTCCTCAGGGTCGCCGTGAGCGTGGCGTGGCCGTCCGGTTGACCGGCGGCCGGGCGGGTGACGGCGCCGGTCGACGAGACCACGGAGGCGTTGTCGGTCGCCCAGGTGATGGCGGAGCCGCCCGCGGGGCCCGCGCTCGGCAGGGTCAGGTCGGCGATCACCGCGCTGGTGTCGCCCAGGGTCAGGGCCGCCGTGTCGGCGGCGACGCCCTGCGTGGCGACGGGGAGGGAGAGTTCCTCGACCTCCGTGCCGGCCAGCGCCCGGTCGTAGACCCGGAAGTCACGGATGTTGCCCTTGAAGAGGTTGTCGCCGGGATAGACCGACTTGCCTATGTGGTTGGCGGTGGTGGTGCCCGAGCCGATGGAGCCGGGCGTGAGGGTGATTCCCGTGTTGCGGCCCACCTCCACGCCGTCCTCGTAGAGCACGCCCGTGTTGCCGGTCTGGGTGTAGGTGATCTGTTTCCAGACCGCCCGCTGGAGGTTCGTGCCCGCGGACCGCGTCGTCTGTTCCGTCGACCAGTTGCCGCTGGCGATGGAGGTCCGGTAGGAGTTTCCCGTGGTGAACAGGTAGCCGTTGCCGGCCGTGCCGCTGGTGTTGCCGAAGCCGTAGACGAAGTACGGGTTGGACTGGGTGGAGTCGATCCTCACGTCCATCGAGACGGTGATCGAGCTCATGCCGCTCATGATGTTGTCCGGCACCTTGATGTAGGTGTCGGATCCGTTGAAGGCAAGCCCGTCACCGGAGTTGGACCAGCCGGCGGTCCCGTTCACCGTGCCGGTACGGCCGTTGCCCGAGGCGTCGGCGACGGAGGTGCCGGAGGCCGCGTCGAGCTTGTACCAGAGGGCCAGACCGTCGGTGATGTCCGCCGCGGCGGCGTGGGCGGGGGCCGACATGGCCAACGGACCGGCGAGTCCGAGGAGAAGCGATGCGGCGGTCAGTCCGGCGAGCCTTTCCGACCAGGGTCTGCTGTGGCCGCGTGATCTCGCGAGTTGCATCGTTTCGGCTTCCTCTGCTCGGACACGGGGGGAGGTGGCGGGAGACATCAGATTTCGTCTGTGTGTCCGCGCGTTGCGAGAGTGTCAATCGACGCGACCAGAGGCGTCAAGGGTTTTCGAACAACGTTCGGCAGGTCGGACAACTTGTTTCCATGCGAGGGACGCCAATCGGAATCGAACCCGTCACGAGCGTTGACGTGCGTACCTCGCGTACCTATCTTCTGGTCGAAGTTACGTACGGAGTCCGGGATTTCGAACGATGTGACCATGAGAAGGGACCTGCTGTGTTCCGTACCCGTCACTGGTTGACCCTCCTGGCGGCGCTTCTTGCGCTGCTGGTGCCCGTCGCGGGCATCCAGCCCGCCGCTGCGGCCGAGGGGCGCCCGTACACGAACCCGGTGAAGTCCCAGAAAGGCGCCGACCCCTGGCTGGAGTACTACGACGGCAACTACTACCTGGTCACCACGTCCTTCACCGGCGTCCTGACCATGCGCAAGTCGCCGACCCTGGCCGGGCTGTCGACCGCCCCCAGCGTGCAGGTCTGGAGCGACACCACCTCGACCCGCAACAACAACTTCTGGGCGCCCGAGCTGCACTTCTTCGACGGCCACTGGTATCTGTACTACTCCGGCGCGCCGAGCGGGGCCGCCTGCTGCGACCAGCAGCGGACCTACGTCGTGGAGAGCGCCGGCACCGACCCGATGGGCCCGTACACCTTCAAGAACCAGCTCACCGGGTCCAACCTCGACCCGGGCGGCTGGCTCATCGACGCCACAGTGCTGAAGCACAACAACAAGCTCTACCTGGTCGGCAGCGGCTCCATCGGCGGCAGCAAGCAGAGCCTGGTCATCGCGCCGATGACCAACCCCTACACGATCAGCGGCTCCACGTTCAGCCTCATCTCCCAGCCCACGCTGAGCTGGGAGACCTCCGGGGCGCCCGTCAACGAGGGACCCGAACCGCTCTACCACGGCGGCCGGACCTTCCTCACCTTCTCCGCGAGCTACTGCGTGACGGCCGACTACAAGCTGGGACAGCTCGAACTCACCGGTACCGACCCCCTGCTGGCGTCCTCCTGGACGAAGAAGCAGACGCCCGTCTTCCAGCGCGACGATGCCGCCGGGGTGTACGGGCCCGGCCACAACGGCTTCTTCACCTCGCCGGACGGCACCGAGAACTGGATCGTCTACCACGCCAACAACACCGCGAACGGCGGCTGCGGCAACGGCCGTACCACCCGCGCCCAGAAGTTCACCTGGAACGCCGACGGCACGCCGAACTTCGGAACCCCGGTCGCACTCGGCACGACGCTGCCCGGCCCGTCCGGCGAGACCGCGACGACCCCGACCGCGTACACGCTGGTCAACCGCAACAGCGGCAAGTGCCTTGACGTGGAGGGCGGGAACACCGCCGACGGCACCAACATCTTCCAGTGGACCTGCAACGGCGGCAACAACCAGAAGTGGCGCATCGAGGACCAGGCCAACGACACCAGCCGCCTGGTCAACGTCGCCACCGGCAAGGTGATGGACACCGCGGACTGCGCCACGGCCGACGGCACCGATCTGCGCCAGTGGTCCTGGCTGAACAACAACTGCCAGAAGTTCAGGCTTGTGTACACGGCCACCGGCGACTACGTCCGGATCGTGAACGAGTCCACCGGCAAGGTTGCCGACGTCGCCAACTGCTCCACGGCGAACGGCGCCGACGTACGCCAGTGGTCCTGGCTGAACAACAACTGCCAGCAGTGGCAGATCCGGCCCACCACGTGAGCCGCTAGGCCCACCACGTGAGCCGCTGGTGGAGACGGGTGTGGCCCGGCCGGAACTCCGGTCGGGCCACACCCGTCTGATTGTCCGTCAGTTCGCCGGCTCGGTCACCTTCGTGTCCGTCCTGCCGTCTACGGCCGTCGACAGCTGCGGGACCAGCCGCTCCAGCATGTACGGCAGGCTCAGCACCGACACGAACGACACCGAGTTGCCGTAGTCGCCGCTCTCCTTGACGAAGACCTCGCGGTCCTCCTTGGCCACCTTCAGGTCGGCGTACAGCGCGTTCTTGTTGAGCGTGGCCTCGTCCTTGGCGACATCGGAGACGATCCACACGATCGCGTCCGTGTTCAGGAGATCGGTGCGCTCCTTGCTGATGTTCGCCCCGAACTCGTCACCGATGACCTTGTCCAGGTCGGTGGGCAGCCTGAAGCCGAGGTCCGTGAGGACGCGCGAGCGCGAGTCCTGGCTGCCGTAGACGAAGATGCCCTCGTACGGGGTCGCCATCACAGCGGTGGCACCGGCGAACTCGGAGTGCTCGGAGGCAGCCGTGCTGAAGTCGGTCTCGACCTCGGTGACCAGCTCCTTCGCCTTGGCCTCCTGACCGAGCGCCTTGCCGATGGTCTCGGTCTGCTTCTGCCACGGCACGCCGTAGTCGTTGTACTCCTTCGGCTGGGCCACCACCGGGGCGAACTTCGACAGCGTGTCGTACTGCGCCTTCGTCAGACCGCTGTAGACCGCGAGGATCAGATCCGGCCGCAGCGCGGCGATCTTCTCGGTCTGCGGGCCCGTGCCGGTGTCCTTGAGGACGGTCGGCGCCGCCGCGCTGCCCAGCTTGTCCGCCGCCCACGGGCCGATGGCGCCCTTGTAGCCGCCCAGCCACTCGGTCGTACCGACCGGCACCTTGCCCAGTGCGAGCACGGCGTCCTGGTCGGTCAGACCGACCGTGACGATCCGCTTGGGCTCGGACTTGATGGTGGTGCTGCCGTACTTGTGCGAAAGGGTCACCGGGAAGGCGGAGCCGCCGGACGCGGTGGCTTCGGAGCCCGCCGTGTCGGAGGAGTCGTCGTCGGAGCCGCAGGCGGTGGCGGCAGTGAAGAGGAGCAGGACGGAGGTGAGCGCCGCGGCGAGCCGAGTGCCTCTGGGAGAGCCGAGCATCAGTGGTCCTTCACGGTGGTGTGGGTGTCGGTGCTGGGACGGGGCGTGGGGGGCTTCTCGGCTGTCGTACGGGTGCCGGACCAGGCCTGCCACAGGGAGGCGTAGGTTCCGGCCGCCGCGCACAGCTCGTCATGGGTGCCGCTCTCCACGATCCGGCCGCCGTCCATGACGATGATCCGGTCCGCGTCGGCGGCCTGGGTGAGACGGTGGGCGACCACGAGCGCGGTGCGGTCCTCGATCGCCCGGTCGGCTGCCTTCTCCAGCAGCCGCGCGCCGGTACTGCCGGCCTCGGCCGTCGCCTCGTCGAGTACCGCGACCGGCGGATCGGCCAGTACCAGCCGGGCCAGCGCCAGTTGCTGCACCTGGGCGGCGGTGAGCCGGTGGCCGCCCTCGCCGACGACGGTGGCCAGGCCCTCGGGGAGCGCCGACACCCAGTCCAGCGCGTCCACTTCGGTCAGAGCCGTGTGCAGCGCCTCGTCCGTCGCGTCCGCGCGCGCGAGACGCAGATCGTCGGCGAGCGGCCCCGCGAAGACATGCGTCTCCTGGGTGACCAGGGCAACCGGCAGACTGTCGGCGGACGTTGACACGCCGGTGAGGTGAACCGTGCCGGAGGTCGGCTCGTGCACCCCCGCGATGAGCTTGGCGAGCGTCGTCTTGCCCGCGCCGCTCGGCCCGACCAGCGCGACCCGCTCCCCGGCGGCCAGCGTGAGATGGACGTCCCGCAGGACGGGACGCCCCGGCACGTACTCGTGGTGGACGCCGGTCACGGTGACCGTGCCGGGCACCCGGTGCTGTGCCGTGGGCGCCGGGGGAGTGGTCTCGGGGGCCGGTACGTCCGCGACGCCGACGAGCCGGGCGAGCGCGGCCGTCGCCGACTGGGCGTCGTCGAGCAGCGCGAGGGCCTGGTTGACGGGGCCGAAGAGGCTGTGGAAGTAGAGCGCGGCGGCCGTGGCCGTACCGATGGACACGGAGTCGGCGCGCACCAGCAGGAACCCGGTGACCAGGACGGCGGCGAGACCGGTGTACTCGGCGAGGTGCAGCCGGTTGTAGAAGTCCAGCACCAGTCGCACGCCCCGCATCGTCAACGCGACCGCGGCGGACGAGCGCCGGGTGACGGACTCGGTGTGCGGCTCCTCCAGCCGGAACGCCCGTACGGTGCCGGCGCCCGCGATGGTGTCCAGCAACTGCTGCTGCTGGGCACCCATGGCGATGCGCTGCTCGGCGTACAGGGGCACCGCGTTGCGCACGTACCAGCGCGCGGTCCCCGCCTGGATGGGCACCGCGAGCAGCGCGGCCAGCAGGAAGCGCCAGTCCAGGACGGCCAGCGCGGCGAAGGTCAGCACGATGGCGAGCAGGGAGCGGGCCAGTTCGGGCAGCGCGTTGCGCACCGCCTCCCCGACCACCGAAACGTCCCTGGTGACACGGGCGTTGAGGTCGCCGGACCCCGCCTTCTCCACCTGCTCAAGGGGCAGTTGCAGCGCCCGCTCGACGAACCGCTCGCGCAACCGGGCCAGCACGGTCTCGCCGAGCCGGGACACCAGGGACAGCCCGAGTGCGGTGGCGCCGCCCTGCGCGACGGCCACCAGGATGAGGAGGACGACGGGGAGGGTGAGGTCGTCGGGCGGGCGGTGCTCGGCGACCAGGTCCACCATGCGGCCGAGGAGCGGCTGGACGAGCAGCCCGACAGCGGTCGCCGCGACCATCACGGCGAAGGCGCCGAGGGCGAGCCGGCGGTGCGGGCGGACCAGCTCGCGGACCGCGGCCCGGGTGCGCCGGGGTGTCGCGGTGGGAAGCAGCTCCCGTGCTCCGCCGGGTAGTTCGGAATCGCTCATGCCAGCACCGCCGCTCGGTAACTTTCGTGACGGTGTATCAGGTCCACGTGCGGGGCCGTGTCGGTGACCCGCCCGTCCTCCAGCAGGACGACCCGGTCGGTGACCGACAGCAGCGCGGGACTGGTGGTCACCAGCACCGTCGTACGGCCCTTGCGGATCTCCCGGACGCCGGTGGCGATGCCCGCCTCGGTCACCGTGTCGACGGCGGTCGTCGGATCGTGGACCACCAGGACGGGCCGCTCGGCCGCCAACGCCCTTGCCAGTGCGACACGTTGACGCTGCCCGCCGGAAAGAGAGCGGCCCCGCTCACTGACCGCGGTGTCCTCGCCGTCCGGGAGGGTCTGGGCGACCTGGGTCACACCGGCCGCGCTCATCGCCTGTTCGGGGTCGGCGGTGCCGGGGGCGGCCGCCGTGACGTTGGTGCGCACGGTGCCCGCGAAGAGGTCGGCGTCGTGCTCGGCGACCAGCAGTGCGGTACGCAGTTCGGCCGGGTCCAGGTCCCGCAGGGAAACGCCGTCCAGCTCGACGGTGCCCTTATCCGGGTCGTTCTGCCGGGCCAGGCAGCGCAGCAGGTCGGTCGCGTGGGCTGGGTCTGTCGCGACCACGCCCAGCAGCTCACCCGGTGCGATGTCGAGGTCGAGGCCCCGGAGCCCGCCGAGGCTGACCCCGGTCAGACGGACCGCGCCGCGCACCGGCTGGGCCAGGGCCGCCGCGCCCGGGGTGACCGTGTGCGGGGCGGCCAGTACCTCCGCGATGCGGGTGGCCGAGGCCCGGCCCTGGGCGAGCTCTGCGTTGACCCACGCGAGCACCTCCAGCGGGCCGAGGAGGAAGAGGGCGAGTCCGACCGCCGACACCAACTGGCCGAGACTGATGTCCCCCTGGGCGGCGAGCCGGCCGCCGACCAGGGCGACGGCGGCGATCAGACAACCGGTGAGGCCGAGCACCATGCCGCTCTGGAAGGCCTGCGCGCGGGCGGCCTTCAGGGTGGCCTGGAGGGAGTCGCGGCTGGTCGTGCGGTAGCGGGCGAGGGCGGTGGACTCGCCGCCGATGCCCTTGAGGATGCGCAGGCCCGCCACCAGGTCCGCGGCGACGGCCGAGGCGTGCGCGGCCCGCTCCTGCTCGGCCTCGCTCCGCGACTCCAGCGGCTTGCTCAGCAGATGGCCCAGCCACAGCAGCACCGGCGTGCCGAACAGCACGACCAGGCCGAGTGTGACGGACATGCGCAGCAGGACGACCGCACCGACGAGTATGCCCACGAGGGCCGAAATCCCGGCCATGGCGGCCGTGTTGACGGCGCCGACGCGTCTGGCGTCCTCGGTGGCGATGTTGGCGAGGGCACCGGGCAGCCGGCCCTCCTCCGCGCCGCCCCCGGGCGCCAGCACCCGGCGTACGAGGGTGATACGGAGGGTGTGTTCGGCCTCAGCGGCGGAACGTTCCGCGGACCAGGCGCCGAAGCGCCAGCTGAGCGCGAGACCGACGTAGACGACGGCGAGGACGGCGAGCCAGCTCAGCAGGGAGCCCATGTCGGAGCCCGTGACGGCGCGGTCGATGACGAGACCGATCAGGACCGGCACCATCACTTCGCCCAGTTGATGCCCGGAGCCGAGGAGCGCGCCGAGGGCGACGTCACGCCGCTGCCCTCTGACCGACCGGCGCAGGACGTCCCGCCCCGCCAGCTGTGAAGGACTACTCACCCGCACCCCTCCGGGATCGGACAACAGTTGGGGCCAGTAAGGCCTGCCCAAGTGCGAATGCGTGCGCCTCGGCAGGCCGAAACTTAGGTGAGGCTACTCTAAGTTGAAGACGGTTGCCCAGCGCTCGTGCCCACGTCAGTCGTGCGACGGCTGAGCAGGGAGTCGAGGATCTCTCCCGAGCGGACGGCGGTCGTCGACAGCAGGGTCGAGGTGAGGCCGTGAGTGTGCTCGGTCGCGCCCTGGAGGTAGATGCCGGCGGTGACATCGGGTGCGGCCTCGACCCGGTGGTCGCGGCCGACCCGTACGGCGTCGTTGTCGTCCCGCAGGCAGAGCTTGGCGGCTCTGCCCAGCATGGTGTCGAGGTCCCGGGGGCGGTAGCCGGTGGCGTGCACGAGCACGTCGCAGGAGAGCAACTCCCGTTCCCCGGTGGGGAGATACTCGACGGTGACGTCCAGCCGGGCGTCCAGTTGCTCGACGTCCCGGATGCGGGAGACGTTGCGCATCCGCAGCCGCTCGTGGCCCTGGACCTTCTCGCGGTACATGGTGGCGTACAGCGTCTCGATCAGGTCCATGTCGACCACCGAGTAGTTGGTGCTGCGGTGGTAGTCGTACAGGGACTGTTTCACCTCCGGCCGGGACCGGAAGTAGACGTCCACCGCCTCCGGGTCGAAGATCCGGTTGGCGAACGGGCTGTCGTCGGCGGGCGTGTAGCCGTACTTGGCGAAGACCGCGCAGACCTCGGTGCCGGGGAAGGAGCGGTGCAGGTAGTCGACCGCTTCGGCGCCGCTCTGACCCGCGCCGAGAACGAGAATGCGGTCCACCGAGGCGCCCGTGGCGGTCAACTCACGGGTGCGGGGGACCAGTTCGCTGTTGTGCCAGATACGGTCCGACAGGGTGGTGCCGGGCGGCACGTGCGGTTCGAGACCGACGGCCACCGAGATGTTGCGGGCCCGCCGGGCCACCGAACGGCCCGGGTCGCCGGGCGCGCGGCTGATCACGTCGAACCAGCGGACCTCGCCGCTCTCGGTCAGCACGGGCTCCACGGACACGACTTCGGCGTCGTACGCGACCTGGTCCGCGACCCGGGCCGCCGCCCACTCGAAGTACTCGTGGAACTCGATCCGCAGCGGGAAGAGTGTCTTCGCGTTGAGGAAGTCCACCAGCCGGCCGCGGTCCCGCAGGAAGCACAGGAAGCTGAAATCGCTGGTCGGGTTGCGCATGGTGACCAGGTCCTTGAGAAAGGACACCTGCATGGTCGCGTCGTCGATGAGCATGCCGCGGTGCCAGCCGAACCGCGGCTGGCGTTCCAGGAACTCGGCGCGAATCCGCTCCTCGGGCGTGGCTTGTGCGTTGTGCTCCGCGATGGCTATGGCCAGCGCCAGATTTGACGGGCCGAAGCCGATACCGAGCACGTCATGGATGGCGTCCGGTTCGTCGTGCAGTGCGTTCACCGCAACTTCCCTTCCCCTAGGCGCCACTGATGTTAAATAAGGTTAGCCTTACCTTGCAATGGTGTGTCCTACGGAAGGATCGACTATGCGGGTCGTCATGTTCGGCTACCAGACCTGGGGGCACCGCACGCTCCAGGCCCTGCTGGACTCCGATCACGAGGTGGTCATGGCGGTCACCCACCCCAAGAGCGACCACGTATACGAGAAGATCTGGGACGACTCGGTGGCCGACCTCGCCGAGAAGCACGGCATCCCGGTCCTGCTGCGCAACCGCCCGGACGACCTCGAACTCCGCAATGCATTGCGGGAGTTGGATCCGGACCTGATCGTCGCCAACAACTGGCGCACGGTCCTGCCCCCCGAGATCTTCGACCTCCCCGCGCACGGCACGCTCAACATCCACGACTCGCTGCTGCCGGCGTACGCGGGCTTCTCCCCGCTGATCTGGGCGCTCATCAACGGCGAGCGGGAGGTCGGAGTCACCGCCCACCGAATGAACGCCGAACTCGATGCCGGTGACGTGCTGCTGCAGCGGGCGGTGCCGGTGGGAGCGCGCGACACCGTGACCGACCTCTTCCACCGCACTGTGGACTTGATCACGCCGGTCGTTCACGAGTCCCTCGCGCTCATCGACTCCGGCCGCGCGGAATGGATCCCCCAGGACCGCGGCCGGGCGAGCTTCTTCCACAAGCGGTCCCTGGAGGACAGCCGCATCGACTGGACCTGGCCGGCCGAGGACCTGGAACGCCTGATCCGCGCCCAGTCGGACCCGTATCCCAACGCCTTCACGCATCACAAGGGGCAGCGGATACGGATCGTCGAGGCCGCGGTGTCGGAGGGCTGCTACGGCGGCACACCGGGCCGGATCTTCATCCGAGAGGGCGACGGGATCGTCGTCGTCGCGGGTACGGAGGCGCGGAACGGGCGGCTGCGGGGCCTGCTGGTGAAGCGGGTCCGGGCGGAGGACGGCTCGGAGATCGCGGCGACGGAGTACTTCCGGACGATGGGCGGGTATCTGACGGCGCGACCCTGACGCGGGTGGCAGGGGCCGAGGGCGGACCTGTTCCGTTCGACGCGGATGCGTGATCACGTCAGGATTGCGCCATGCCGGACCTGCGAACCGAACGACTGGTCCTCCGCTCCCGGCGAGATTCCGACCTCGTCCCCGGGGCGGCCATGAACGCCGCCCCGGAGGTCCGTGAACACCTCGGCAACGTGCTCACCCGTGAACAGAGCGATGCCTCCGCCGCCCGCTCCCAGACCGGCCCCGACGAACGGGGCTGGGGCTGGTGGGCGGTGGAGGTCACGGGCACCGGTGAGTTCGTCGGGTCGCCGGGCTGGACCCGGTGGAGGCGACATGGCGTTCGACGGGGTCGAGGCGGGATGGCGGCTGGCCCGCTCCGAGTGGGGACACGGATACGCAACCGAGGATGCCAGGGAGGTACTTGCTCACGCCTTCGACGAGAAGGGTGTCGGCCTCGAAGAGGTCCTGGCGATCACGACGGCCACCAGCCTCCGCTCGCAGGCGGTGATGCGACGCCTCGGCATGACCCACGACCCGAAGAGGGACTTCGACGACCTGACCGTCCCGGAGGGACCGCTGCGGCGGAACGTGGTGTACGGGATCCGGGCGGGTGCCTGGGCGTAGCCGATGAGTGTGTGTCAGAGGTGCGGCCTCCGGGCGTTGGGCTCCTGGTACGCGCCCTCGTCGGCGGCGCGGTCGACGCGCAGCAGCCCAAGGCCGGCCAAGGTGTTCGCCCCTGCCGCCCCTACCCGTCCCGTCCTCGGGGGCTCCGCCCCCGAACCCCCGCTCCTCAAACTCCCCCAGAGGGGGACCCCCAAGGGGCTGAAATACCCAGCCGTCCGGCGTTTGAGGACGAGGCCGTCAGGCCGAAGCGGGGGTCTGGGGGCCGGCAGCCCCCAGGGATGGGACGGGTAGGGGCGGCGGGGGCGGGGAACCTACCCGTCCCGGTGGGTCGGCACGCCCCGGCCCGCCGCCACCGGCACCTCACCCTCGTCGGTCGCTCAACCGGCCAGGTACGTGCGTCAGATCCCTCGATTCCCAGGGTCACGAGCCTGTCCTGGCACGCACGTCCTGATGGTGGCGGCCCATGGGGATCACCATGGGGGTGTCGCTGACCGGGTCGAGGGTGATGCGGCACGTCAGGTCGAAGACGTCCTCCATGATCTCCGCCGTGATGACCTCCGCCGGCGGGCCCTCCGCAGCGATCCGGCCGCCCTTCATGGCGACGACGTGATCGGCGTACCGGCAGGCCTGGTTGAGGTCGTGCAGGACCATCACGACGGTGCGGTTCTCGCGGCGGTTGAGGTCCGTGATGAGGTCCAGTACGTCGATCTGGTGGGCCAGGTCGAGATACGTCGTCGGCTCGTCCAGGAGGAGTACGGGGGTGCCCTGGGCGACCGCCATCGCGATCCACGCCCGCTGCCGCTGACCGCCGGACAACTCGTCCACCGGGCGGTCCGCGAGGTCGGTCATGTCGGTCGCGGCGAGCGCCTCGTGCACGGCCTGTTCGTCTGCCTTCGACCACTGCCGCCACCACGTCTGGTGCGGTGAACGGCCCCGGTTGACAAGGTCGATGACCGTCAACCCCTCCGGCGCCACCGGGCTTTGGGGCAGGATGCCCAGGCGCTGCGCCAACTCCCTGGTGGGGATTGACTGGAGGGCCCGGCCGTCCAGGTGCACGGCGCCCTCGCGAGGCGCCAGCAGCCGGGCCAGGGCGCGCAACAGCGTTGACTTTCCACAGGCGTTGGCGCCGACGATGGCCGTGATCCGGCCCGGCGGTACCGCCAGGTCGAGGCCGTCCACCACTACCCGCTTGTCGTACGACAGCCGAAGCCCCGTCGCTCTCAGGTCCGGGTCGGCGGCGGGCTCCGTGGTGCTGGGCAGGGGATCGGCCGGCATCGCGTCCTCGGGGGTCGTGGCCTCGGCCGAAGCCAGGGCGTCAGCCGGCATCGTGGGGTCCGTCGACATGGGATCAGCCTCCTGAACCCGCGCGGTTGGCGCGGACGAGCAGCCAGAGCAGGATGGGCGCGCCGAGCACGCCGGTGACGATTCCGACCGGCAGTTCCGTGCCGGAGATCAGCGTACGGGCGATGAGGTCGCTGCCGAGGACCATCAGCGCCCCGGTCAGTCCCGAGGCGAGCGTGGGCGGCCAGGCGGTGCGCGCCAGGCGCAGGGCGATCTGCGGAGCGGCCAGCGCCACGAAGGCCACCGGTCCGGCGGCGGCGGTCGCGAAGGCGATCAGCCCGACGCCGGAGAGGAGGACGGCGAGGCGCACGGGCTGTACGCGGGTGCCGAGGCCGATGGCCACATCGTCGCCGAGCTGGAGCGTGCGCAGCAGCCGGCCGAGCAGCAGTGCCGTCGGCAGCAGGACGGCGACGGCGATCGCGAGCGGCCCGACCTGCGACCACGTACGGCCGTTGAGGTTGCCGACGAGCCAGCCCAGCGCGGCCTGCGCCTGGAACCGGCCGCCCTTGGCGACCAGGTAGTCGGTGGCGCTCGTACAGATCCAGGCGACACCGATCCCGACCAGGATGATCCGGTAGCCGGTGGTGCCGCGCCGCCAGGCCAGCGTGTACACGACGAGGGCCGTGGTCAGCGCGCCGAGCAGACCGAGCGTCTGGGTGCCGAGGCCGCCGTCCCAGCCCAGGACGATGCCCGCGACCACGAACGTGCCCGCGCCCTGGGTGAGGCCGATCATGTCGGGGCTGGCCAGCGGATTGCGGGTCATCGTCTGGAACAGTCCGCCGGACACCCCGAACGCGATCCCTGCCAGCAGCCCCACCAGGGCGCGCGGCAACCGCAGTTCCTGGACCACGAGCACGGTTCCGGGGTCGCCGGAGCGGACCAGGGCGCGTACGACGTCGGTGAAGGCGATCGGGTAGTCGCCGCTCGTCAGGCTCCAGCAGAAGAGGAGGAAGGTGCTGACGGCGAGCAGCGCGGAGACAGCCACCAGCCGGGGCCGGATCACCCCGGAGACCGGGGGAACGGCCAGGCGGTAGGTCCGCCGGGCGCGGACGGCAGCAAGGGCGGGCGCCGGGGTGGCAGAGGGGTCCGCGGACCTGGGGTTCGTCATGCTCACACCTCCGCCAGTTTCCGGCGCCGCACCAGGACGATGAAGAAGGGCCCGCCGATGAAGGCGACGATCACCCCGGCCTGGACCTCGATGGGCCGGGCCACCAGGCGCCCGACGATGTCCGCAGCGAGCAGCAGGCTCGGCGCCAGCACGGCGGACAGCGGCAGCAGCCACCGCTGGTCGGGGCCGATCCCCGCCATCTGGGCCAGCACGCGGGCGACATGGGGCACCACGAGCCCGATGAAGACGACCGGGCCGATGACCGCGACAGCGGCCCCGGTCAACAGCGTGACGGCGGTGACGCCCTGGAGCCGGACCAGACCCGGCCGGCGGCCGAGAGAGGCCGCGACGTCGTCGCCCAGGGCCATGCTGTTGAGGGCGGGCGCGGAGGCGAGGGCCAGCAGCGCGCCCACGGCGAGGAAGGGCAGGATCCGCAGGACGGTGTCACCGTCCTGGTCGGCCATCGAACCGGCGGACCAGAAGCGGTAGCGGTTGAGCGCGTCGGCGTCGGTCAGCACGATCGCGCTGGTCAGGGAGGACAGCAGAGAGGTCACGGCGATACCGGAGAGTGCCAGCTTGACCGGTGTGAGCCCGGAGCGGCCGAGCCTGCCCAGCAGGTACACGAGGATGCTGGCTGCCATCGCGCCCGCGAACGCGAACCACACGTATCCGTAGAACGACCCGATTCCGAGCACTCCGACGGCCACCACGATCGCGAACGAGGCACCGGCGCTCACCCCGAGGATTCCCGGGTCCGCGAGCGGATTGCGGGTCAGCGCCTGCATGAGCGCGCCCGACAGGCCGAGCGCCGCCCCGGCCGTCAGCCCGAGTGCCGTACGAGGTACCCGTGCCGACCAGATGACGTTGTCCACGAACCGGCTGGGCGCGTCACCGAACAGCGCCCGCACCACCTGATCGGGCGGAATGCCGGCCGCGCCGAGAGCGAGGGACAGAAGGCACAGTCCGAGCAGGGCGGCGCCCAGCACCGCCACAAGAAGAAGAGGGCGAACCCTTCTGCCCCGCGTCACCGTGCGGTCTCCAACGGGTAACTCCCTTAGGTTAGGCAGGCCTTAATAGTAGTGGTGAGAAGCGGGTTCGCCGAGACTGGGGTCTTTTGGTTAGGTAATGCTTACCTTAGTATGGCCTGCGGTCCTCCGGCTGAGCCGGTCCGTACACCCTGGAGGCACGGTCGCCTGTGTCCGGTTTCGAAGTACGTGTGCCCGGTATCGACGACGACGCGGAAGGCGCGCTCTCGGCCTTCTGGCGGCGGCGCCTCGCACCGCTCCCGCAGGAGACCGCCCTTCCGGTCGACTTCCCGTACCCACTGCGCTTCACCGGTGAACGGCACACTCTTCGGCGCCCGTTGACGGCGGCAGCAGGCGAACCGATTCTTCTGGCCGCGTACACCGCGCTGCTGCACCGCTACAGCGGCGGCCGCGACATCACCATCGGGTACGAGGGTCTGCCGCTCCGGATCGCTGTCGACGGCGGCGCGTCCTTCACCGACCTCGTACGGCAGGTGACCGAGGCGCGCGGGGAAGCCCACGCCCACCGGGTCGAACACGCCACGCTGGTCGGCTGGTTGCGCCCGGACCCCGCCCGGGGCGGCGGACTGCTGTTCAACACCGCGTTCGGTGACACGCCGGCCGACGAGCACCGGCTCGACCTGACTTTCGAGGTCCATGCCGGTGAACTGCGGGTGACGTACCGCCAGGACCTCTTCGAGGCCGCGACCGCCGAGCGCATGGCCGACCACTACACGACCCTGCTCGCCGGCGCCCTCGCCCACCCGCACACCCCCGTCGGCGAGTTGGAGCTGCTGGGCGCCGAGGAGCACCAGCGCGTCCTGCGCGGGTGGAACGACACCGACCACGGCATCCCGCTGCGCACCTGGCCGGAGATGTTCGCCGACCAGGTCCGGCAGCGCCCGGACGACATCGCGCTGGTCTTCGAGGACACCTCGCTCACCTACGCCGAACTCGACGACCGTGCGGGCCGGTTGGCCGCCGCCCTGATCGCACGCGGTGCCGGGCCCGAGCGCGTGGTCGCCCTGGCGGTGCCCCGGTCGGCCGAGTTGATCGTCGCCGAGGTCGCGGTGCTGAAGTCCGGCGCCGCATACCTTCCGGTAGACACCGACTACCCGGCCGACCGCATCTCCTACATGCTCGCCGACGCCCGCCCCGTCTGCCTGGTCACCACCGCCGAGGTCGCCGCGGACATCCCGGCGAACGACGGCATGGCTGTCGTCGTCCTCGACTCGCCCGAAGCCATACGGGAAATGACGGATCATCAGCCGGCGGGCGCCGATCCGAGCGCACTGACCATCGCCAACGCCGCCTACGTCATCTACACCTCCGGTTCCACCGGCCGCCCCAAGGGCGTCGTCCTCACCCACTCGGGCGTCGCCAAGCTGGTCGCCACGCAGACCGAACGGTTCGGGATCGGCCCGCACAGCCGGGTGCTCCAGTTCGCCTCACCCAGCTTCGACGTGGCGTTCTGGGACCTGTGCCTCGCTCTGCTGTCCGGCGGCAGGCTCGTCGTCGTACCGTCCGAGCGCCGGGTGCCCGGCCCCGCGCTGGCCGACTACGCCCACGCGCACGGCATCACGTTCATGATCCTTCCGCCCGCCCTGCTGGCCGCGATGCCCGAGGACGTCGAACTCCCGCCGGCCACCCTGCTCGCGGGCACCGAACGCGTCTCGCCCGAGCTGGTCGGACGGTACGCGCGCGGCAGGATGATGTTCAACGCGTACGGCCCCACCGAGGCGTCCACCAACTCCACCCTCGGCCTGTGCGACCCCGACATCCCGGCCGGCTCCGTCGTCCCCATCGGCATCCCGGACCCGGGCACCCGTGCCTACGTTCTCGACGCCCGTCTGAAGCCCGTCCCGGCCGGTGTGCCGGGCGAGCTGTATCTCGGCGGCGCGGGACTCGCCCGCGGCTACCTCGGGCGGCCCGACCTGACCGCCGAGCGGTTCGTCGCCGACCCGTTCGGGGCACCGGGTGAACGCCTCTACCGCACCGGCGACCTGGTGCGCTGGCAGGCCGACGGCCGTCTGGTGTTCCTGGGCCGCGCCGACTCCCAGGTGAAGATCCGCGGCTTCCGCATCGAGCCGGGCGAGATCGAGTCCGTACTGCGCGGCCATCCGGCGGTCGACCAGGCCGCCGTGGTCGTGCGCGAGGACCGGCCCGGCGACCGGCGCCTCGCCGCGTACGTCGTGCCCGCGCTTGACGGCGAGAGCGCCGGCCACGACACCGCCGACCAGGTGCAGGAGTGGAAGGACCTGCACGAACTGCTCTACTCCGCCGCCGGATCGGAGGGCGGGACCGACGGTGGGGCGGGCCTCCGCGAGAACTTCGCGGGCTGGAACAGCATGTACGACGGGCTGCCCATCCCCGTCGGGGAGATGCGCGAGTGGCGTGCGGCGACCGTCACCCGCATAGCGGACCTCGCACCCCGCCGCGTCCTGGAGATCGGCGTCGGCAGCGGTCTGATCCTCTCCCGCGTCGCGCCCGACTGCGCGGAGTACTGGGGAACCGACCTCTCCGAAGAGGCCGTACGCGCCCTGCGCGTCCAGGTCGAGGCGGTACCCGAACTCGCCGACCGGGTAAGGCTGTCCGCCCGGCCCGCCCATGACGTCAGCGGACTTCCGGTCGCCCATTTCGACACCGTCGTCATCAACTCCGTCGCCCAGTACTTCCCGAGCGCCGACTATCTGACCGATGTGGTCCGGGCGGCCGGTACGCTCCTCGCCCCCGGCGGGCGGCTGTTCATCGGCGACGTGCGCAACGCCCGGCTGCTGCGCTGTCTGCGCGCGGCCGTCGAGAGCTGCCGCACCCGTGACACGGAGGACAAGCAGGCGCTGCTGGCCGCCGTCGAACGCTCGGTCGCCTGGGAGGGTGAACTCCTCCTGGACCCCGACTACTTCGCGGCTCTCGACGGCTTCGACGCCGAGATCCACGTCAAGCGCGGCGCCCACCACAACGAACTCACGCGATACCGCTACGACGTGGTGCTCAGCAAGCAGAGCCTCGCTCCGGAGCCGGTCGACGGCGCGGAGATCGTCTGGAGCGGGCCGGAGGCACTCGAAGCCCGCCTCGCCGAAGGGCCCGCACTGCTCCGGGTCACCGGCGTGCCCAACGCCCGGCTCACCGGGGACCTGGCCGCGCTGTCCGCCCTGGACGACAGCAGCCGAACGGCGGACGCCCCGGACCCCGAGGTCTTCCACGAGCTCGGCGCCCGCCACGGCCGCCGGACCGCCGTCACCTGGAACGGCACCGCCGACGACGGCAGCCTCGACGTCGTGTTCGCCCTCGGCGACACCCCGCTCACCGGCCTCTACCGCCCCTCCGGCACCGCCCCGCACGCCAACCGTCCGGCGCCCTTCCGGGACATCAACGCCCTGATGCGTGCGCTGCGTTCGTACGCCGCCGACCAGCTGCCCGAGTACATGGTCCCGGCGGCCGTCGTCCCCCTCGACCGTCTCCCGGTCACCCCCAGCGGCAAGCTCGACGCCGCCGCGCTGCCGACCCCCGACTACGGCGCCCTCAGCGCCGGCCGCCCACCGCGTGACGCCCGCGAGGAGCAGCTGTGCGCGGCCTACGCCGACGTCCTCGGCCTGCGCTCGGCCACCATCGACGACGACTTCTTCGCCCTCGGCGGCGACAGCATCACCGCCATCCAGCTCCTCGTCCACGCCCGCCGCGCCGGCCTGCGCCTCACCTCCCGGGACGTCTTCAAGCACCGCACGGTCGCCGCGCTCGCGGCCGCGGCCGGCGAAGTGGTCCGGGAGGGCGCCGAGCCGGACACCCCGCTGGTCACTCTCACCGAGGCAGAACTCGCCGAGCTGCAGGGCGATTTCCCGGTCACAGTCGAGGAGTCGCTGCCGCTCAGCCCCCTCCAGGAGGGCTTCTCCTTCCACTCTCTGGTCGACGGCGCGGATCTCGACGCGTACGTGGTCCAGCAGGCACTCGAACTGACCGGACCGGTCGACGGCGAAGCCCTGCGCCGCGCCGCCCAGCGTGTCCTGGACAGGCACGCCCCGCTGCGCGCCTGCTTCCGACGCCGCCCGGACGGGCAGCCCGTACAGATCATCGCCGCAGGCCTGGACCTGCCCTGGCGCGAAGTCGACCTGACCGTCCACGACGGGCCCGCACGCGCGACTCTGGCCGACGCGGTCGCCGCCGCCGAACGCGCCCGCCGCTTCGACCTCGCTCACCCGCCCCTCATGCGCTGTGCGCTGATCCGCCTCGAAGCGCACCGCAGCCGGCTGCTGCTGACGTTCCATCACATCGTCGCGGACGGCTGGTCGTTGCCGGTCCTGCACCGTGAGCTGATGGCCTTCTACGGGGACAGCCCGGCCGCACTGCCGCAGCCGGCGCCCTACAGTGCCTACCTGCGCAGTCTGGCCACCGCCGACCACGAGGCCGCGCGCACGGCCTGGCGTACGGCCCTCGCCGGGGTCGAGGAGCCCACCCGGCTGGTCGAGACGCCCGCCGACGGTACGCCCGTCGAGCCCGCGCAGATCCGCCTAGAACTGTCCGAGCAGGTGACCGCCCGACTCGCCGCGCGGGCACGCGAGCACGGAGTGACCCTGGGCACGGTCGTCCAGGGTGCCTGGGGGCTGCTCATCGGGCGGCTCACGGCACGTCAGGACATCGTGTTCGGGACGACGGTCTCGGGCCGTGATGCCGAGGTCGAGGGCATCGAGTCCATGATCGGCCTCTTCATCAACACCCTTCCGACGCGCTTCCGTTGGGAGCCCTCCGACACCCTCGCCGACCTTCTCGGCCGTCTCCAGGACGAACAGGCCCAGTTGCTGGACCACCAGCACCTCGGACTCGCCGAACTCCAGCGCGTCGCGGGCCTCGCGGGCGCCGGGGAACTCTTCGACACCCTTGTCGTCTTCGAGAACTACCCGGCCGCGACCGACCTCGCCGACCCGACCGGCACCCTCCGGCTGACGGGCCACGAGTTCCACGACGCCGTCCACTATCCGCTCGCCCTGATCGTCAAGCCGGGCCGGCGGCTCGACCTGCGGCTCAAGCACCGCGCCCAGCGACTCGACGCCGACGCCGTACGCCGGATCGCGGACCGTCTCTCCCGCATCCTGCACGCGCTGGCCGCCGACCCGGGGCAGTCCGTCGCCGACGTGGACCTGCTGTCGGCCGAGGAACTCCTCGACGCCCACCCGACCGGCGAACACCGGGACATCCCCGGCACGACCCTCGCGGCGGCTTTCGAGGCGCAGGTGACCCGCAGCCCGCAGGCAACTGCGGTCGTGTACGAGGGGGAGATGCTCACCTACCGTGAACTAGACGCCAGAGCGCGGGTGTTGGCACGTCGGCTGACCGCCCGGGGTGCGGGCCCCGGTACGGTCGTCGCCGTCGCCGTTCCGCGCTCCGCCGAGCTGATGGTCGCGCTGCTCGGCGTGCTGAAGTCGGGCGCCGCCTATCTCCCGGTCGACGTGGACTACCCCGCCGACCGGGTGGCCCACATGCTCGCCGACTCCGGTGCCGCCACCATCGTGACCACCTTGGCGACCGCTCCTCAACTCCCTTCCGGGCATGCCCTTCTGCTGCTCGACGCGCCCTCCGAGAAGGGCCCCGAACCCCAACCCGCCCACCCCGACGACCCGGCCTACCTGATCTACACCTCCGGTTCCACCGGCCGTCCCAAGGGCGTCGTCGTCACCCACCGGGCCATCGTCAACCGGCTGGCGTGGATGCAGGGCGCCTACGGACTGACCGCGGGCGACCGGGTGCTGCAGAAGACCCCGGCCGGCTTCGACGTCAGCGTCTGGGAGTTCTTCTGGGCGCTGTGCGAGGGCGCGGCCGTGGTCCTGGCCCGCCCGGACGGACACCGCGACCCCGCCTACCTCGCCGGGCTGATCCGCGAACAGGGCGTCACCGCACTGCACTTCGTGCCGTCGATGCTGGAGGCCTTCCTCCAGTCCGACGAGATCACCGCCGACCCGACCTGGGCCGCGTCCCTGCGCCATGTGTTCAGCAGCGGCGAGGCACTGCCCGGCGCCGCAGCCGCCCGCTGGCGCGAGCTGACCGGCGTACCCCTGCACAACCTGTACGGCCCCACCGAGGCCGCCGTCGACGTGACGTACCACCCGTACGACGGCACGCCCGGCACCACCGTGCCCATCGGGCGCCCGGTGTGGAACACGGGCCTGCGCGTCCTGGACTCCTGTCTGCGTCCGGCGCCCGAAGGAGTGCCCGGGGAGCTGTATCTGACGGGTGTGCAACTGGCGCGCGGCTATCACGCGCGGCCGGAGCTGACCGCCGAGCGGTTCGTCGCCGACCCGTACGGGGAGCCGGGTGCGCGCATGTACCGCACCGGTGACCTCGTTCGCCGCCGCGCCGACGGTGTGATCGAGTACCTCGGCCGCACCGACCGGCAGGTGAAGATCCGGGGCAACCGGATCGAACTCGGCGAGATCGAGGCCGCCTTGAACCGCCGGCCGGCGGTCGCCCAGGCCGCCGTCACGGTGAACGGCGGCCAGCTGGTCGCGTACGTCGTGCCGGCCCGCGGCGCCGGGGTCCCGCCGCCCGCCGAACTCCAGGCCGCGCTCGCCCAGGAGCTGCCCGCCGCCGTCATCCCGGCCGCCTACGTCGTCCTCGACGCCCTCCCGCTCACTCCGAGCGGCAAACTCGACCGGGCCGCGCTGCCCGCCCCGCAGGCGGTACGGGCGGAGACGCGCGCGCCGCGCAACGAGCGTGAACACGCCCTCACCGAGATCTTCGCCGCCGTACTGAAGCTCGAAGACGTCGGTGTCGACGACGACTTCTTCATGCTCGGCGGCGACAGCATCACCTCCATCGGCGTCTCCAGCCGCGCCCGCCGGGCGGGCCTGGACCTCAACCCGCGTGACGTCTTCGAACACCGCACCCCGGCCGCCCTCGCCGCAGCGGCGGCACCCGTGGCCGAAGTGGCCGCTCTGCGCTCCTCGTTCGCCCTGACGGCCGAGGAGACCGAGCGCGTCCACCGGCTCAGTCCCGCCCCCGTCGAGGACATCTGGCCCCTGGCCCCCCTCCAGGAAGGCCTGTTCTTCCACTCCACGTACGACGACAGCGCTCTGGACGTCTACACCGTCCACGAGTCCTTCGACCTCGCCGAACCCCTCGACACCGACCGACTCCGCGCCGCCGTGAGGGTGTTGCTGGCACGCAACCCCAGCCTGCGCGCCGGGTTCACCAGCGAAGGCCTGCGCCAGCCGGTGCAGTTCATCGTGCGCGACCCCGAGATCCCGCTCGAAGAGGTCGACCTCTCCGGGCTGCCGGAAGTCGAACAGAACGTACGGCTGCGGGAGTTGACCGACGCCGAGCGCTCCCGCCGCTTCGACCTCACCCGGCCGCTGCTCTTCCGTCTGCTGCTGGTCCGCCTCGGCGCGGACCGGGGCGACCGGCTGGTCGTCGGGCGCCATCTGCTTCTCTGGGACGGCTGGTCGGCCTGGCTCTTTCTCGACCAGCTCTTCGCTCTGTACGAGAACGGCGGCGACGCGAGCGCCCTGCCCGCTCCCGGCAACTACCGCGACTACCTGACCTGGCTGGAGGTCCAGGACACGGCCGTCGCCACCGGCGCCTGGCGCCGCGCCCTCGCCGGACTCGACGAGCCCACGCTGCTGGCCGCCGCCGACCAGGGCCTGGAACCGGAGATCCCGGAGAGCCTCGACGTCCTCGTCCCGGACGAGGTCGGCGAGCGGCTGCGCGCCGTAGGACGGCTCCACGGGCTGACCCTCAACACCGCGCTCAACGCGGCCTGGGGGCTCACCCTGGCGAGCGCGACCGGACGGACCGACGTCGTCTTCGGCACGACCGTGGCCGGCCGGCCGAGCGAGGTGCCGGACATCGAGAACGTCATCGGCATGTTCCTCAACACCGTCCCCGCCCGTATCGCCTACGACCCGGCCGAGCCGGTGCTCGGGCTGCTGCGCCGCGTCCAGGACGAGCGGCTCGCCGTGATGCCGTACGAGTACCTGGGCCTGGGTGTGCTGCAGGCCGAGACCGGGCACCGGCGGCTGTTCGACACCCTGTTCGTGCTGCGCAACAACGACACCGAGGAGCGGCTCGCCGAGCTGAGCGACCGGCACGGCGCCACGGCCGTCGCCAACGTCGACGCGACCCACTACCCGGTCAACCTCGTCGTCACCCCGGGCCGCTCCATCCAGGTCACCCTGACCCACCGCGCCGACGTCATCGCCCGCCCCCGGGCACAGGATTTGCTCGACCGCTTCACCCTCCTCCTGGACCGCCTGACCCGCGACCTCGACGCCCCGGTGGGCGGCCTCGACCCGCTGCTCCCCGCCGAACACGCCGAGCTGGAGCACGAGCGGGCCGCCGGACGGGTCCCCGACCCCACGGACACCATCGCCGACCTGCTGGCCGCACAGGCCGCCGCCACCCCCGACGCCACGGCTGTCGTCTTCGGCGACCGGTCCCTGACCTACGCCGAACTCGACACCCGCATCAACAAGATGGCCCGGCTGCTGATCGCGCGGGGCGCCGCCCCCGAGCGGGTCGTCGCCCTCGGTCTGCCCCGCTCCCTCGACATGGTCGTCGCCCTGTTCGCCGTACTGCGCACGGGCGCCGCCTATCTGCCGCTGGAGCTGGACTACCCGGACGACCGGCTCGCCGCGATGCTCGACGACGCCCGGCCGACGATGCTGCTGTCCACGGCCGCCGTGTCGGCGCGACTGGTGGGCGAGACGCCCCGCGTGCTGCTCGACGACCCGGCGATCGCCGCCGAACTGGACGCGAAGTCAGGGGACTTGGTTTCCGTCACCTTCAGTCTGGAACACGCCGCGTACGTCATCTACACCTCCGGTTCCACCGGCCGCCCCAAGGGCGTCGTCACGCCGTACCGGGGTCTGACCAATATGCAGCTGAACCACCAGAAGGAGATCTTCGAACCGGCGATCGCGTCGGCGGGCGGGCGCAGGCTGCGCATCGCGCACACCGTGTCCTTCGCCTTCGACATGTCGTGGGAGGAACTGCTGTGGCTGGTCGAGGGGCATGAAGTCCACATCTGTGACGAGGAGTTGAGGCGCGACGCCGAGGCCCTGGTCGCCTACTGCGAGCGTCACCGCGTCGACGTCGTCAACGTGACCCCGACCTACGCCCATCTCCTCATCGAGGAGGGCCTGTTGGAGGGCCACCGCCCGCCGCTGGTGCTGCTCGGCGGAGAGGCCGTGTCGGAGACGGTGTGGAACCGGCTGAGTGACACCGAGGGCACATACGGCTACAACCTGTACGGGCCCACCGAGTACACCATCAACACCCTCGGAGGCGGCACCCTCGACAGTGCGACGCCGACCGTCGGCCGTCCGATCCGTGGCACTCGCGCCCACATCCTGGACGCCTGGCTGCGTCCGGTGCCCGAGGGAGTCCCCGGGGAGCTGTACATCGCCGGTATCGGCCTGGCCCGCGGCTATCTGAACCGGCCAGCCCTCACCGCCGAACGGTTCGTCGCCGACCCGTTCGGTGAACCCGGTGAGCGCATGTACCGCACCGGTGACCTGGTCCGGCGCAACCCCGACGGCCACCTCGACTTCCTCGGCCGCACCGACGACCAGGTCAAGATCCGCGGCTACCGCGTCGAGCTGGGCGAGATCGAGACCGCCCTCGCCCAGCACGACCGGGTCGCCCACGCCGCCGTGATCGTCCGCGACGAACGCCTCGTCGGATACGTCGTCCCCGCCCAACGCATTGGCACCGACCGGGAATCCGCCGAGCAGGACCAGGTCGGGGAGTGGCAGGAGATCTACTCCGACGAGTACGAGGAGATCAGCACCGCCGTCTTCACCGAGGAGTACGCCGGCTGGGATTCCTCCTACGACGGACAGCCCATCCCCTTCGACCACATGCGGGAGTGGCGCGAGGCAACCGTGGAGCGCATCCGCTCACTGAAGCCCCGCAGGATTCTCGAGATCGGCGTCGGCTCGGGTCTGCTGCTGTCCAGGCTCGCCCCGGACGCCGAGGCCTACTGGGCCACCGACTTCGCCGCCCCTGTCATCCGTAAGATCGGCCAGGAGCTCCTACAGGACCCGGAGTTGGCCGCCAGGGTCACGCTCCGTGCCCAGCCCGCCGACGACCTGACCGGCCTGCCCGGCGACGGCTACTTCGACACCATCGTCATCAACTCCGTCATCCAGTACTTCCCCAGCATCGACTACCTGACCTCGGTGATCCGGGGCGCGATGGAGCTGCTGGCACCCGGCGGCGCGCTGTTCGTCGGCGACGTCCGCAACCTGCGCCTCGCCCGCACCTTCCAGACCGAGATCCAGGAGGCGAAGGGCGTCACCGGGGACGCACTGGTCCGGGCCGTCGAACGCGGGCTGCGTCTGGAGAAGGAACTCCTCGTCGACCCCGACTACTTCACGACCCTCGGCTACGGCGTCGACCTCCGCACCAAGCAGGCCCGCCACCACAACGAACTCACCCGCTACCGCTACGACGCCGTGCTGTACGCCGACGAGCCGGGCCTCCAGCTGGCCGACGTCCCGACCGTTCCCTTCACTCCCGATCAATTCGGTGCCGATGGACGTGACTTGGCGGCTCTGCTGACCGCCGTGCCGCTGCGACTCACCGGCATCCCCGACGCCCGTGTCGGCGCCGCCGGGGGAGTCGACCCGGAGGCGCTGCGCGACCTCGCCGCCGGGCCGGGGCACCGTGTCCTGACCACATGGTCCGGCCGACCCGGCACGTACGACGCCGTGTTCGTCACCGGCGAGGTGCCTCCGCTGACCGCCGGGCTCTACCTCCCCGGCGGCGGAGCGGACCCGTACGCAAACTCCCCGACGGCCGCCCGCGACGCCAACAGCCTCGTCCGGCAGCTCCGCGACGACCTCAGGCAGCGGCTGCCCGAATACATGGTCCCGGCCGCGTTCGTCACCCTCGACCGGCTGCCCATGAACGACAACGGCAAGTTGGATGTGCGCGCCCTGCCCGACGCCGAACCGGCCGTTGCCCTCGGCACCGGCCGGGGACCGCGCACTCCACGGGAAGAGGTGCTCTGCCGGCTCTTCGCCGAGGTGCTCGGCCTGCCCGAAGTCGGCGCCGAGGACGGCTTTTTCGACCTCGGCGGCCACTCCCTGCTCGCCACCCGTCTGATCAGCCGGGCCCGCACCGAACTGGGCGCCGAACTGGCCATCCGGGACCTGTTCGAGGCGCCCACGCCCGAGCAGCTGGCAGCCCGCGCCGACAGCTCACGCCCTGCCCGCCCGGCCGTCACCCCCGCCGCCCGGCCCGAGCGCATCCCGCTCTCGGCCGCCCAGCGCCGGCTGTGGCTGGTCGAACGGATCACCGGCAGCGGCGTTGCCCACAACTTCCCCCTGGTCTTCCGGCTCTGCGGTGAGCTTGACCTCGACGCGCTCCGGGCGGCCGTACGGGACGTGGCGGGACGCCATGAGGCGCTTCGCACGATGTTCCCCGAGCAGGACGGCGAGCCGTACCAGCTGATCGTCCCCGAGGCCGACGCGGACCCCGAGTTCACGGTGACTGACTGCGGGGAAGGGGAACTGGCCGACCGGATCGAGGCGGCGCAGCGCCGACCCTTCGACCTCACCGGCGAACTCCCGCTTCGCTGCGAGGTGTTGATGGTGGGCCCGGCCGACCACGTCGTGGCCGTCGTCCTCCACCACATCACCACCGACGAGTGGTCCGACCGCCCGTTCCTGGCCGACCTCACCGCCGCCTACCGGACCCGGCGCGCGGGCCGCGCCCCCGAGTGGGCGCCGCTGCCGGTCCAGTACGCCGACTACACCCTCTGGCAGGACGAACTGCTCGGCCAGGTCGGCGCGGCCCAGCTCACCCACTGGACCGACACCCTGCGCGACCTCCCCGAGGAACTGCGCCTGCCCCTCGACAGGCCCCGCCCCGCCGAGCCCACCGGGCGCGGCGCCAAGGTCCGGCTCGAACTGCCCACCGACACCGGCCAGGCCCTGCGCGACCTCTCCGGCACCACCGGCACCAGCATGTTCATGCTGTTCCAGGCCGCCACGGCCGCGCTCCTGCACCGCCTCGGCGCCGGGGACGACATCCCCCTCGGCGCCCCCATCGCGGGCCGCACGGACGATGCCCTCGACGACCTCGTCGGCTTCTTCGTCAACACGCTCGTGCTCAGGACGGATGTATCGGGCGACGACCTGACATTCCGACAACTCCTCGCGCGAGTACGGGAGTCCTCCCTGGCGGCGTTCGAGCACCAGGACCTGCCCTTCGACCAGGTCGTCGAATCCGTCAACCCGGCCCGCGTGCCCGGCCGCAACCCGCTCTTCCAGGTCATGCTGGGCTACCACTACCGCCCCGCCGGCGACCCCGACATGTTCGGCATGCCGACCGAGTGGTTCGACATGGACACCGGCATGGCCAAGTTCGACCTCCACTTCACGTTCGTGGACGAGTCGGACCGCCTGACCCTGCTCCTGGAGTACGCGACCGACCTCTGCGACGAACCCGCGGCCACCCGGACGGCGAGGCGGCTGGTACGGCTGCTGGGGCAGGTGGCCGGTGAACCCGACGTGCCGGTACGGGACCTGGAGGTGCTGGAGGAGTCCGAGCGGCAGGTTGTTCTGGGTGCCTGGAACGACACCGCCCGTGAGGTCGCGTCCGCCGGCCTTCCCCAGCTGTTCCGGGCGCAGGCCGCCCGTACGCCGGACGCCTTGGCGCTGGTGTTCGGCGAACAGCGGCTGACGTACGCCGAGTTGGACGAGCGTGTCGAGCGGACGGCGCGCGTGCTGGCCGGCATGGGCGTGGGCCCGGAGCGAACGGTCGCCGTCGCGCTGCCCCGCTCGGTGGACCTGGTGGTCGCGCTGCTGGCGGTGCATCGCGCGGGCGGGGCGTATCTGCCGCTGGACGCCGACTATCCGGAGGAGCGGCTGGCGTTCATGCTGGCCGACGCCCGTCCGGTGGCGGTGATCCGGGATGCGCTGCCGGAGGGGACGGTGGAGGGCGAACTCCCCGAGTCCTACGACCCGTCGAGTCCCACGTACGTGATCTACACCTCCGGTTCGACCGGGCGGCCCAAGGGTGTCGTCGTGCCGCACGAGGGCATCGTCAACCGTCTGCTGTGGATGCAGGGAGAGTACGGGCTGACCGGCGACGACCGCGTTCTGCAGAAGACGCCGTCCAGTTTCGACGTGTCGGTGTGGGAGTTCTTCTGGCCGCTGATCACCGGCGCCGCGCTGGTGGTGGCCAGGCCGGAGGGACACAAGGACCCCGCCTACCTGGCCGGGCTGATCCAGGAACAGGGCATCACGACCGTGCACTTCGTGCCGTCGATGCTCCGGATGTTCCTGGAGGAGCCCTCAGCGGCGGGCTGCCTGGGGCTGCGGCGGGTGATGTGCAGCGGGGAGGCGTTGCCCGACGAGCTGGCCCAGCGGTTCCGTGCCGTGCTGCCGGCCGAGCTGCACAACCTGTACGGGCCGACGGAGGCGTCGGTGGACGTCACCGCGGGCCAGGTGACGGAGGCGACCGGTCGGGTGTCGATCGGCCGTCCGGTGTGGAACACGCGTGCGTATGTTCTGGATGGCGCCCTGCGGCCCGTACCGCCAGGGGTGGCGGGAGAGCTGTATCTGGCCGGTGTCCAGCTTGCCCGTGGCTATCTGCGCCGCCCGGGACTGACGGCTGAACGGTTCACAGCAGACCCGTTCGGTGAACTCGGTTCACGCATGTACCGCACGGGCGACCTGGCACGGTGGACAACCGAGGGAACGCTCGAATACCTGGGCCGCACCGACGACCAGGTGAAGATCCGCGGCTTCCGTATCGAGCTGGGCGAGATCGAGTCCGTCCTCGGCCGCCACGACACCGTCGCCCACACCGCCGTCGTGGCGAACGACCAGCGACTGGTCGCGTACGTCGTCCCCGCCGGCTCCGCCGCCATCGACAGCGCCGCGCTCCGCCGGCACACGGCCGCCGCGCTCCCCGAGCACATGGTCCCCGCGGTCTTCGTCGTCCTCGACGCGCTGCCGCTCACGCCCAACGGCAAGCTCGACCGCAAGGCCCTGCCCGCCCCCGACTTCACGGCGGCCGGGACGATCGAGAGCCGGCCGCGCACCCCGCGCGAGGAGATCCTCTGCGGCCTCTTCGCGGAGGTCCTCGGCCTCGAACGCGTCGGCGTCGACGACGACTTCTTCACCCTCGGCGGGCACTCCCTCGTCGCGATGCGACTGGCCGCCCGCATCCGGGCCGTGCTCGCCGTCGAGGTCTCCCTGCGTACGGTGTTCGAGGCGCCCACGGTCGCCCGGCTCGCCGAGCGGCTCCGTGCAGGCGGCGAGGAGACCGGCGCGGGCCTGCCCGTTCTCGCCCCGGCCGAGCGACCGGGGCGGATGCCGCTCTCCTTCGCCCAGCAGCGCCTGTGGGTGCTGTACCGGGTGGAGGGCCCCAGCCCCACGTACAACATTCCGCTCGCCTGGCGGCTCACCGGACGGCTCGACGCCGGCGCGCTGCAACTGGCCGTCGACGACCTGGTCGCCCGGCACGAACCGCTGCGCACCGTCTTCCCCGAGGAGGACGGGCGGGCGTACCAGCTGATCCTGGAGCCGCGACAGGCCCGCGTGGAGGTCGCGGCCGAGACCGTCCGGAACGAGGAGGAACTCACCGAGCGGCTCGCCGACGCCACCTCGTACGGATTCGAGCTGGACCGGGAGATGCCGCTGCGCGTGCACCTCCTCCGCACCGCCGACGACGAGCACGTACTGCTGCTCCTGCTCCACCACATCGCGGGCGACGAGTGGTCCGAGGCGCCGCTCACCCGCGACCTGGCCGCCGCCTACGAGGCGCGCGCGGCGGGCCGGGCGCCGGAGCGGGCGGCCCTGCCGGTGCAGTACGCCGACTACAGCCTGTGGCAGCGGGCACTGCTCGGTGACGAGAAGGCCCCGGAGAGCCTGGCCTTCCGTCAGCTCGCCTTCTGGAAGCGCACCCTGGACGGGCTCCCCGAGGAACTCGGGCTGCCCGTCGACCGGCCGCGCCCGCTGGAGGCCAGCTACC
The DNA here is from genome assembly GCF_033441795.1 of Streptomyces sp. ADMS. Classification (NCBI taxonomy): domain Bacteria; kingdom Bacillati; phylum Actinomycetota; class Actinomycetes; order Kitasatosporales; family Streptomycetaceae; genus Streptomyces; species Streptomyces sp. ADMS. The sequence goes on from NZ_JAVFVX010000065.1 coordinate 29,675, forward strand.
GCGGTGGCGCGGTGGACATCGCCCTGGACACGGAACTGGCGGCCGGGCTGCGCGAACTGGCCCGGTCGAGCAACGTCAGTATGTTCATGGTCGTCCAGGCGGCGGTGGCGGCGCTGCTGACCCGGCTGGGCGCCGGTACGGACATCCCGCTCGGCAGCCCGATCGCCGGACGCACCGAAGAGGTCCTGGAGGATCTGGTCGGCTTCTTCCTCAACACCCTGGTGCTGCGCACAGACACCTCCGGCGACCCCGCGTTCCGCGAACTGCTCTCCCGGGTGCGGGAGACCGACCTGGCCGCCTTCGATCACCAGGACGTGCCGTTCGAGCGGGTGGTGGACGTCCTCAGCCCCGCCCGTTCGCTGTCCCGGCACCCGCTCTTCCAGGTCATGGTCGTGTACCTGGCCGCGGGCGTCGACGGAGGCGGCCTCGCGGGGCTGGAGTCGCGGCGGGAGGAAGCCGGCGCGCCAGGAGCCAAGTTCGACCTCTCCTTCGACTTCGTGGAACGCGCCGGCGGAGACGGCGTCGACGGTGTGCTGGAGTACAGCACCGACCTCTTCGACCCCGCGACCGCGGAGGCGATCGGCGAGCGCCTCGTCCGCCTCCTGCGGGCCGTGGTCGTCGCCCCCGACACCCCGATCGGCCGGATCGACATCCTCGGCCCCGCGGAACGCCGCCGCGTCCTGACCGAGTGGAACGCCCGCCCGCTGCTCACCGGGCCGACCACGGTGCCGGCCCTCTTCGAGCGCCGGACCGCACTGTCCCCGGACGCTCCCGCCGTGGCCTCCGACGGCATCGAGCTGACGTACGCGCAGCTCAACGCCGAGGCCAACCGGCTGGCCCGGCTGCTGGTCGCGCGGGGCGCAGGCCCGGAGCGGCTCGTGGCGCTCGCCCTGCCCCGTACCGCCCGCACACTGCTGGCCATCCTCGCGGTACAGAAGGCCGGTGCCGCCTATCTGCCGCTGGACCCGGACGCACCGGCCGGCCACCTCCGCGACACCCTCGACGACGCCCGCCCGGTGCTGATGCTCACCACGCGCGGCATCGCGCGGCAACTGCCCGTGGACGGGACGCCGGTGCTGGAGCTGGACGCCCCGGCGACCGCCGAACTGCTCGCCGCCGAGGACGTGACCGATCTCCTCGACGGCGACCGCCTCGCGCCCCTCACCCCGCGCAACCCGGCATACGTCATCTACACCTCCGGCTCCACCGGCCGCCCCAAGGGCGTGGTCATCACCCACGAGACCGTCGGCAACCTCTTCCACAGCCACCGCGAGACGCTGTACGCACCGGCGAAGGCCGCCACCGGCCGCCGTCACCTACGGGCCGGCCATGCCTGGGCGTTCTCCTTCGACGCGTCCTGGCAGCCGCAGCTGTGGCTGCTGGACGGGCACTGTGTGCACGTCGTGTCGGACGAGACCCGCCGTGACCCGGAGCTGCTCGCGGCAGCCGTCGTCGAGCACGGTTTCGACTTCCTGGAGGTCACCCCGTCGTTCTTCGCGCAGATGGCCGAGACGGGCCTGGTCCGGGAGGACGGGAGCTGCCCCCTCGCCGTCGTCGGTGTCGGCGGCGAGGCCGTACCCGCGTCTCTGTGGGAGCGCCTCGGTCGGCTGACCGGCACCGAGGCGTTCAACCTGTACGGCCCCACCGAGTCCACCGTCGACGCCCTCGTGGCACGGGTGCGCGACAGCGACCGGCCGCTCGTCGGCCGCCCCGTGGCGGGCACCCGGGCGTATGTCCTCGACGACCGGCTGCAACCCGTGCCGCCCGGTGTGACGGGCGAGCTGTACCTGGCCGGCGGCGGCCTGGCCCGCGGCTATCTGGGCCGCCCCGCGCTGACCGCGGAGCGGTTCGTCGCCGACCTGTTCGGCGAGCCGGGCTCCCGGCTCTACCGGACCGGTGACCTGGCCCGGTGGACCGCCGCCGGACACCTGGACTACCTCGGCCGGGCCGACGACCAGGTCAAGATCCGCGGGTTCCGTATCGAACCCGGCGAGATCGAGTCCGTGCTCGCGGCCGAACCGGACGTCGCGCAGGCCGTGGTGACGGTACGTCAGGAAGGTGCGCGGAAGCTGCTGGTGGCGTACGTGGTCCCCGTCCCGGGCCGACTGCCCGATCCGGGGCGGCTGCGTGGCCATGTCGGACGCCATCTGCCCGACCACATGGTGCCGGCCGTCGTCGTCCTCCTGGACCGGCTGCCCGAACTCGCCAACGGCAAGCTGGACCGGTCCGCCCTGCCCGCCCCGGACTTCTCCGCCCTCTCCACGGGCCGCGCTCCCGGCTCCGAGCTGGAGAAGGCACTGTGCGGTGTCTTCGCCGGTGTGCTCGGTCTGAACGAGATCGGCGTCGACGACGACTTCTTCGCTCTCGGCGGCGACAGCATCATGGCGATGCAACTGGTGAGCAGGGCACGCGCGGCGGGCGTGCGGATCACCCCACGACTCGTGCTGCGCCACCGTACGGTGGCCGGTCTCGCCGAAGTCGCGACCACCACCGGCTCCGCCGCCGTCCGTCCCGTGGACGACGGGACCGGCACCGTGCCGCTCACGCCGGTCATGCACTGGCTGCGCGAACTGGGTGGCCCGTTCGGGAGCTACCACCAGTCGGCCCTCGTCCAGACGCCCGCCGCCCTGGACCGGCCGAAGCTCGCCGCCGTGCTGCTGGCGCTCGCCGACCGGCACGCCATGCTGCGCAGCACCCTCGTCCGTACGGAAGCCGGTCACTGGAGCCTTGAGGTGCCGGCGGCCGGATCGGTGGACACCGGGACGTGGATCGAGCGGGTCGACGTCGCCGGACTGGACGCGGAGGAGCTGCGGGCGGTCGTCGGGGACCGTGCCCACGCCGCCCGCGCGGCCCTGGACCCGGACACGGGCGGAATGGTGCGGGCCGTGTGGTTCGACGCGGGCGCGGAGCCCGGGAGGCTGCTCCTGATGGCCCACCACCTCGTCACCGACGGCGTGTCCTGGCGGGTCCTGCTGCCCGACCTGGCCGCCGCCTGGACCGACGTCGAGGCGGGACGGCCGACGGAGCTCGTGCCCGTCGACACCTCCTTCCGCACCTGGTCGCGGAGGCTCGAAGAGCTGGCCCAGGACCCGGATCGCGAGGCGGAACTGCCGTTCTGGACCGGCGTACTCGAAGGAGCCACGCCCCTCCCGCTCGACAGGCCGCTCGACCCGGCCCGCGACACGGCCGGCACGGTACGGCGGCTGGAACTGCGGCTGCCCGCCGGGCACACGGGCCCGCTGCTGTCCGCGGTGCCTTCCGCCTTCACCGCGAACGTCAACGACGTACTGCTCACCGGCCTCGGCCTCGCCGTCGCCGACTGGCGGCGGCGCCACGGCGACGACGAGGGCGGTCCGGTCCTGGTCGACCTCGAAAGCCACGGCCGCGACGAGGAACTGGCGCGGGACGCCGATCTGTCCCGTACGGTCGGCTGGTTCACCAGCGTCTTCCCGGTCCTGCTCGATCCCGGTCCCGTCGACCTGGACGCGGCCCTGGCGGGCGGGCCGGAGATCGAGCAGGCGCTCGCCCGCGTGCGAGCCCACCTCGGCTCGCTGCCCGCGAACGGCGCCGGCTACGGCATGCTCCGCCACCTCAATCCCCGTACGGCCCCGGTCCTGGCGGGCTTCGCGACACCGTCGATCGAGTTCAACTACCTCGGCCGCTTCGGCATCCCCGAGGCGACGGACTGGTCGTACGCCCCGGAGGAGGACGTCTCCGACATCGGAGCCGAGCCGGAGATGCGGGAGGGCCACGCCCTCGAACTCAACGTCGTGACCGAGGACCGCGCCGACGGCCCGGTCCTGGCCGCCCACTGGTCCTGGCCCGCGGCCGTCCTGTCCGAGGAGGCGGTCCGGGACCTGGCGGAAACCTGGTTCCGGGCGCTCAGGGCCCTGGTGGGCCGCGCCGAAACCCTTGACCAGCACTGACCCCGTTCATTCACCCCGACCGAGGAGAACCCCCATGAGCGCCGGCAGCACCAACCCCTTCGAGAACCCCGACGGCGTCTACTCCGTGCTCGTCAACGAGGAGGGCCAGCACAGCCTGTGGCCCGACTTCGTCGACGTACCGGCCGGCTGGACCGTCGTCCACGGTCCGGCGCCCCGCCAGGAGTGCCTGGACCACATCGAGACCAACTGGACGGACATGCGGCCCAAGAGCCTGGCGGAACGCATGGAGCGGACCGGCTGAAGCCACGACCGGACCGGATGGATCTGATCGGCTTCGGACCCGGAACGAGGAACTGACTCCCCATGCTCACCACGCGACTGACCAACGCCCGGATCCTCACCATGGACCCCGGCCACCCCGTCGCCCACGACCTGGGCATCTGGCGCGGCCGGATCGTGGGCCTGGACGACGCGGTGACCGGGCTGCCCGCACAGCGGGTGGTCGACCTCCAGGGTGCGACCGTGCTGCCCGGGTTCATCGACAGCCATGTGCATCTGGCCTGGACGGGGTTCAAGGCGGCCACACCCACGGTGGCGCCGTGTGTCCGGATCGAGGACGTGCTCGCGGTCGTGGCCGAGGCCGCCGCGCAGGTACCGCCCGGCGGCTGGGTGGACGTCGCGGGGTACGACCAGCGGGGGCTCGGCCGGCATCTGACCCTCGCCGAGCTGGACAGGGCCGCCGGCGGGCGCAAGGTGCTCCTGATGCACGACTCCGGACACGGCTGCGCGGTCAGCGGCCCGGTGCTGGAACTGCTCCCCGGCGTGGTCCCGCACGAGGGCGCCTTCCTCGCCGAGGGGGCCATGGGAGCGGCGCGGGCACTTCGACTGCCGCACTCCCAGGAGGAGTTGGCGGAGGCGATCGGACGGGCCGCCCGGTCCTGTCTTGCCGAGGGAGTCACGGCGTGCGCCGAGGCGGGCATCGGCGGAGCCTTGCTCGGCAACAGCCCGGTCGAGCTGGGTGCCTACCAACTCGCCCGGGACCGGGGCCTGTTGCCCCTGCGGGTCCAGCTGATGGTGGCCGCCGACCGGCTCCACTCCGTCACCGCGCACGAGGCCGACGGCATCCCGCGCGCCCTCGACCTCGGGCTGCGCACCGGCTTCGGCGACGACTGGCTGTCCGTCGGCGCGCTGAAGGTGTACACAGACGGCGGCATGATGGCCCGTACCGCGGCACTCAGCAGCCCCTATCAAGGACTCGACACCGCAGGGCAGTTGCAGGAGTCCCCCGAACACCTCGCACGGACCGTCGTGGACGGGCATCTCGCGGGCTGGCAGCTCGCCGTGCACGCCATCGGCGACCGCGCCGCCGACGTCGCGCTGGACGCGCTGGAGGAGGCGCAGCGGCTGCGGCCCCGGCCGGGCGCCCGGCACCGGATCGAGCACGCCGGGCTGATCCGGCCCGATCAGCTGCCCCGGCTGGCACGGCTGGGCGCGACGGCCGTCGTACAGCCCAACTTCCTGCGGTACTTCGGAGACGACTACGCGTCGATCATGGGGGAGGAGCGGGCGCCCTGGCTCTACCGGGGGCGGGGGTTCCTGGAACACGGCATCCGGCTGGTGGGGAGTTCCGACCGGCCGGTGGCGGACGGGTCGCCCCTGCGGGCCGTGCAGTTCATGGTGGAACGGGCCTCGCTGTCAGGGCAGTCGATCGGGCCGGACGAGGGCATCACCGTCGACGAGGCACTGCGTACGTACACCGTCGACGGCGCCTGGGCCTGCCACTGGGAGGACAGCGCGGGAAGTGTCACGCCGGGCAAGCGCGCCGATCTGGTCGTGCTGGGAGACGATCCCCGAAGCGTCGACAGCTCGCGCATCGGGGACATCGAGGTCGTGGCGACACTCGTCGACGGCCGGGAGACCGAGGAGAAGACGCTGTGAGTGCTCCGACGACGAACGACGGCATCAGCGGTTACGCCCATCTGTGGCAGGACTCGCCCCACGCACCCAGGTGGGTGCTCTGGGACACCGTCGACGATGTCCTGGTCTTCGACCGGGACATCAACTGCCCCTTCCACATCGACGACGAGGCGGTCCGAGGCGAGGTGCTGCGCCGGATGCGCGCGGCGGGCGTACCGGAGAGCGCCGAGTACCCGGGGCGCCCCTGTTCCCAGTAGCCGGGAGGGTGCTGGGGTGTTGACGTATCGTCAGAAGCCTTGTGCGGCGGCCTTTCCATGGAGCAGTTCCCGCAGCAACTGGTCGGTGGCGCACACGATGCCGGTGCGCGCCACCCACTTGAGGGCCATCGCGTGGTCCTCCGCGCAGAAGTCGGCCACCGCGTCCGCCACGATGAACGGCTGGATGTCGTGCATGAAGGCGTCCGCCGCCGTCAGCAGTATGCCGAGGTGGGCGCGGACTCCGCACAGGACGAGCTGGTCGCGTCCCGTCTCCCGCAGCAGCCGGCCGAGATGGCTGCGCAGGAAGGCGTTGTGGCGCACGTTCAGCAGCAGGTGCTCGCCCACGCGAGGAGCGAGCCGGGGGACGATCGAGGCCGCGTTGGTTTCCGCGCTGAAGACGACGGGCATGCCCAGCGTGCCGGCGAGTTCGCGCAGGGTGGCGATGTTCTCGACCAGTTCCACGACGGGGGAGCAGTCCTTCGGGAACGCCTGGACGAACGGGTTCTGCATGTCGTGGACGAGCAGGGCGGCGCGCGCCGGATCGATGGTCCAGGGACGCGTCGAGCGCGGTACGGCTGAGGTGTCGGGCATCGGATAGGAGCCGACGACTGGTGTGCCCATGGCGTGGTGCCTTCCCCTGACGGCGTGCGTGCACGAGCCGCTTCCCATGAAGTTAGCTTAGCCTAAGCTAACTTACCGTGTCGGGTGTCAAGGGGTGGCCAGTGCCGAGCAGGAGTCGTACCTACCGTGATGCCTGGGGCATCCCGCACCTCCGTGCCGCGGATCCCCTCCAGCTCGCCCACGGGCAGGGCCGGAACGCCGCCTGCGACCGAGCCTGGCAGATCGAGGTCGAACGCCACCGCTCCCAGGGCACCGCCGCCGCCATTCTCGGCGCCCCCGCACTCTCCTGGGACCTCCTCGCCCGCCGGGCACGCCTCGACGACACCGCCCGGCGCTGCTTCGACGCCCTCGACCCTGCGACCGCCGCCTGGGTCACGGCGTACGTCGACGGTGTCAACGCCGGTCTGGAGCAGGGGGCCGCAGCCGCGCCCGAGTTCCCGGCGACCGGGCTCACGCCGACGCCCTGGCGGCCGTGGACGCCCCTCGGTGTCTGGCTCGCCCATCACATCCTGTTCGCGGGCTTCCCGACCAAGCTGTGGCGCGAGGAGGTCGCCCGCCGCCTCGGCATCCACGCCCTCGGACTCTTCGCCACGGACGGCCCGGGCACCGCCGGCTCCAACGGCTGGCTCGTCCCCGGACATCGCACCGCACACGGTGCCCCGATCATCGCGGGCGACCCCCACAGGCCCCTCCAGAACCCCGGCTTCTATCAGCAACTCCACCTGTCATGCCCGGAGTTCGACGTCGTTGGTTTCGCGGTCCCCGGCGTCCCGGGCATCGCTCACTTCGGCCACGCCGGCACGGTCGCCTGGGCCATCACCAATGCCATGGCCGACTACCACGACCTGTACGAGGAGAAGCTGCGCGGCACGGACGACGGGCGGGTCGAAGCGCTGGGCCCGGACGGCTGGCGACCCGTGCTCCACCGGCGCCGGGAGACGGTCGAGGTCGCGGGCGGCGACCCGGTCGACGTCGACGTGATCGAGACGGCACGTGGCCCGGTGATCATCGGCGACACCGGCAACCTCACGGGCCCGAGCGGCGCCGAAGCGACCGTCATCAGCCTGCGCTACCCGCCCCGCGTCACCGCCGACCTCGGCTTCGCCGCGATCCCGGCCCTCCTGCACGCCCGTACGGTTGCCGACGTCGACCGGGCCTTCGACCGCTGGATCGAGCCCGTGAACGTCGTCCACGCCGCCGACACGGAGGGCGGCCTGCTGCACCGCGTCGCCGGGTACGTCCCTGTCCGCCACCGCGACAACACGCTGCGGGTCGTGCCCGCCCGGCAGCCGGGGCACGACTGGCGGGGACGCCACGACACCCCGCGCGCCGAGGTCGACGACCTGGCCGTCATGGCCAACGCCCGGGGCCTCGCCACCCCCCTCGGCACGGAGTTCGCCCCGCCGCACCGCGCCGACCGCATCACCGAACTGCTCCGCCGGTCCCACGAGTGGACGGCCCCGGAGATGGGAGCCGTCCACATGGACGCTCAACTCCCTTTCACCGCACCCCTGTTGGAACAGGTCGCACGACTCGTCCCCCGCACCCCCGCCGCCGCGTGCCTGCGCGAGAGCCTCCTCGCCTGGGACCGCCGCATGGACGCCGGCAGTACGGTCGCCGCCGACTACGCACGCCTGCGCTCAGCCGTCGTACGCCGCATCGCCAAGGCCCCGCAACTGCGGAGCCTCGCCGGGCCGTTGCCGTATCCGGCGGTGTTCGAGCCCTGGCTGAACCTCACCGGCAAGGTCGCGTTCGCGCTGGACAACCTCCTGACCACCGACCTGCTGCCCGGCCTCGACCTCTCCGGCATCCTCGTCGGGGCGCTGGAGGAGACCGCCGGAGCGGATCCGGTGACCTGGGGCGAACTGCACCGCCTCGCCCCGCTACGAGTCCTCCCCGGCGGCGAGGAGCAGTGGCCCGGCCTCGGCGGCGACCACGACTGCGTCCTCGCCACCTCCAGCGTCCCCGGCATCACCGACGTCAGCTCGCGCGGCCCCTCCGCCCGGTACGTGTGGGACCTCGCCGACCGTGACAGCAGCCTCTGGATCGTCCCCCTGGGCGCGAACGGCATCCCCGGCAACGCCCACCACCGCGACCAGCTTCCCCTGTGGACGAGCGGCCGGCTCGCCCCCGTCGTCACCGACTTCGCCCACCTCACGGAGGAGACGGGGACGGAAGAAGAGGGCGCAGGTGGCGGGGACGGGACTCAGGGCCGCATCAGCAACTGGAAGTCGAAGGCGTAGCGCGACGCCCGGTAGATGTGCGTGCCGAACTCCACGGCCCGTCCGGTGTCGTCGTACGCCGTGCGCTGCATGGTGAGAAGGGCGGCACCCTCCTGCTCCTCCAGGCGTTTTGCCTCCGCCGCGGTGGCCGAGCGGGCGCCCACGGTCTGGCGGGCGCTGTGCAGGGTGATGCCGGTGGCGCGCAGCATCCGGTACAGGCCCGTCGACTCCAGCCGGGCGGCGTCGAGTTCGAGGAGTCCCGAGGGAAGGTAGTTGCAGAGGAACGCCACCGGCTCTCCGTGCGTGCAGCGCAGCCGCTCCAGTACGGCGACCTCGCTGCCCTCCCTCACCCCGAGAGCCGCGGCGACCTCGGCGGACGCCGGCTGCCACTCGTTGCGCAGAACCTGGGTGGTGGGCCCCTGCCCGGCCGCCTCCAGGTCGTCGTACAGACTGCTCAGTTCGAGCGGGCGCTTGACCTGGCTGTGCACCACCTGCGTACCGACGCCTCGCCTGCGCACCAGCAGGCCCTTGTCCACCAGGGACTGGATCGCCTGGCGGACCGTGGGTCTGGACAGGCCCAGGCGGACCGAGAGGTCGATCTCGTTGCCCAGGAGATTGCCCGGCGCCAGGACCCCGTGCTCGATCGCCGCCTCCAGCTGCTGAGCAAGCTGGTAGTAGAGCGGGACCGGGCTGGAGCGGTCCAGCGTGAAGTCCAGGGCGTCGAGCGGGGAGCCGGACATCGCACGGGCACGATCACCGGGTGTCGCCACCGGGGCACCTCCCTTCGGATGATGACGATGCGTCAGAGAATGACGGCGCGTCAGGAGTGGCTGGGGAGAACGAGGTTGATGCCGCCGTCGGAGGCCGAGGCGACCTGCTTCTCCTGCGCGCCGGTGGCCGGGTCGTGGATGGCGCCGAACCGGCCGGACGTGCTCTCCACGGGCTTGCCGTCGATCCGGTGAGTGATGGGTTTCATCGTGCGGGCCTTTCGAGGGGGTGCGGACCCCCTCGGAGGGAGGGGGCCCGGTGAGTCAGAGGTGCCGGCGGCGGTCGGCGACCTGGCGGTCGTACTCCTCGCGGGCCTGTACGGCGGACTCGCGGGTGGCGGTCTCGGCGACCGGTACGTCCCACCAGGCCTCCGCCGGGGGAGCGGTCGGCGCCGGGTCGGTCTCGACGTACACGCAGGTCGGCCGGTCCGAGGCGCGGGCCGCCGCCAGGGCCGTGCGCAGCTCGCCGAGGGTCTTGGCGCGCAGGACGTCCATGCCGAGGCTGGCCGCGTTCGCCGCGAGGTCGACCGGCAGCGGGGCGCCGGTGAAGGTGCCGTCGGCGGCCCGGTAGCGGTAGGGGGTGCCGAAGCGCTCGCCGCCGACCGACTCGGAGAGCCCGCCGATGGAGGCGTACCCGTGGTTCTGGATGAGGAGCAGATTGACCGGCAGGCCCTCCTGGACAGCGGTGACGATCTCCGTCGGCATCATCAGATAGGTGCCGTCGCCGACCAGCGACCAGACCGGGGTGTCCGGAGCGGCCTGCTGGACGCCGATCCCGGCCGGGATCTCGTAACCCATGCAGGAGTAGCCGTACTCCAGGTGGTACTGGCGGGGGCTGCGGGCCCGCCACAGCTTGTGCAGATCGCCGGGGAGCGAACCGGCCGCGTTGATGATCACATCGTCGTCGCCGACGACCGAGTCCAGGGCGCCCAGTACCTGTGTCTGGGTGGGCACGGCCGAGTCGTCGCCCCGGAAGGCGGCCTCGACGACCGAGTCCCAGCGCTCCCGGCCCGCCCGGTACTCGTCCTCGTACGCCTGCCCCACCCGGTGTCCGGTCTCCGCCAGCGCCTCGGTGAGCGCCGTGAGGCCCGTGCGGGCGTCGCAGACGAGCGTCCGCGCCGCCAGTTTGTGGGCGTCGAAGGCGGCGATGTTGAGGTTCAGGAACCGTACGCCGGGGTTCTGGAACAGGGTGTTCGAGGCGGTCGTGAAGTCCGTGTAGCGGGTGCCGACGCCGATGACGAGGTCGGCGGTGCGGGCCAGGTCGTCGCTGACGGCCGTGCCGGTGTGGCCGATGCCGCCCAGGTCGGCGGGGTGGTCGTGGCGCAGGGAGCCCTTGCCGGCCTGTGTGGAGGCCACGGGGATGCCGGTGGCGTCCACCAGGGCCTTCAGCGCCTCCTCGGCCTGGCTGTGGTGGATCCCGCCGCCCGCGACGATCAGGGGGCGCTCGGCCGCCCGTACGGCCCGCACAGCCTCGGCCAGCTCGTACGGGTCGGGCGCGGGACGCCGGATGTGCCAGACGCGCTCGGCGAAGAACTCCTCCGGCCAGTCGTACGCCTCCGCCTGCACGTCCTGCGGCAGCGCGAGCGTGACGGCACCGGTCTCCACCGGGTCCGTGAGAACGCGTACGGCGTTCAGCGCGGACGGGATCAGCGCCTCGGGCCGCGTCACCCGGTCGAAGTATCGCGAGACCGGGCGCAGGGTGTCGTTGACGGAGAGGTCCGCCTCGACCGGGTGTTCCAGCTGCTGGAGCAGCGGGTCGGCGGTGCGCGTCGCGAAGTAATCGCCGGGGAGCAGGAGCACCGGGAGACGGTTGATCGTCGCGAGGGCGGCACCGGTGACGAGGTTGGTGGCGCCCGGACCGATGGACGTGGTGACTGCCTGCGTCGAGAGCCGGTTCAGCTGGCGGGCGTGACCGACGGCCGCGTGGACCATCGCCTGCTCGTTGCGGCCCTGGTGGAACGGCATCGCGTCCTCACCGGCCTCCAGGAGCGCCTGACCGAGACCCGCAACATTGCCGTGGCCGAAAATGCCCCACGTGCCGGAGATCAGCCGGTGGCGTACGCCGTCGCGCTCGGTGTACTGGACGGACAGAAACCGCACCAGCGCCTGGGCGACGGTCAGACGGCGGGTAGGGGTGGTGCTCATCAGGACTTCTCCGGGGCCGTGTAGAGGGGGAGGCGGGGGTCGACGGGCTGGTCGGGCCAGGTGCCGCGGACCCAGGCGTGATCGGGGTGGTCGCAGATCAGCCAGGCACGGTCGGGCTCGGGGCCCGCCATGACGTTGAGGTAGTACATGTGGTGGCCGGGCACGGCCATGGAGGGCCCGTGCCAGCCGTCGGGGATGAGGACGACGTCCCCGTCGTGCACCTCGGCCAGCACATCGGTGTTCCGGCCCTGGCCGGACGGGGAGACCCGCTGGTAGCCGAGCCCCGGTGTTCCCTCGTGGTCCGCGAACTCGAAGTAGTAGATCTCCTCGAGGACGGACTCCTCGCCGGGCCGGTGCTCGTCGTGCTTGTGCGGCGGGAAGGACGACCAGTTCCCGCCGGGAGTGATCACCTCTACGGCGATCAGCCTGTCGCACTCGAACACGCCGGCCGCGCCGAAGTTGTTGACCTGCCGGGAGGAGTTACCGGTGCCGCGCAGTTCCACCGGGACGGAGGAGGCGGGCCCGTAGCGGGCGGGCAGCCGCCGGGTGCAGCGGGCGCCGGTGAGCGCGAAGCGCCCGCCCGCGGGGGAGGTGATGGTCGTACGGGCGTCCCGTGGCACGTACGCGAAGTCGCTGACGCCGCTGAACACGCTGTCGCGGCCGTGCAGCTCGAAGGTGGAGTGGCCGAAATCGTCCGTGGCGTCGACTGTGCAGGCGCCGCTCAGGGACAGCACGATCCACTCGCTGTCGCCGGTGGAGAGGGTGTGGGAGCCGCCCGGGGGCAGTTCCAGCACCCGGAGGCCGGAGTAGCCCCAACCGGCCTTCTCCGGGTTGACGTCGACGACGTACGGACCGCCGAGGGCCTTGCCTGCCGGGAGGTGGTGGGCGGGGGTCATGGTCTGTCTCTCCTGTTCACGGCAGGCTCATGAGGAAGCCGTCGACCCCGGACCGGGTCGGTATCGTGGACGAGCGGGCGGGGTGGGAGGCGACGAGGGCGCCGGTCGTGTGGGCGTACCGCATGGTCCGCTCCGGCTCCCGGTCGGACAGCAGTGGCGTGGCCCGGAAAACCGCCGGACGCTTCACCCGCCCCCGGACGGTCGCGGGGCACCGCCAATCCGCCCCTGGGTCCCTGTCTGACGGCGGCCGGCTCGACCCCGGCCGCCGGCAACGCCCCGGCGCAGGCGCGCGGTTCACGCACACCGGTGGCGATCTCGTACTCGTCGGGGGTGTCCACCGCCACGGTCGCGTGGCGCAGCCTCTCGGCGTAGTACGGGCGGGCGTCGGCAGTTTTTTCCCAGAACATGGGACGCCGGTCCAGGCCGAGGACCGTGATGCCCGTCCGGTCGCGGGCCCTGAGGGCGGCGAGCGCGGCCGAGCGGCTCGGTTCCTCGCTCGGACCGGCACCGGTGATCCGGAAGACGCGGGCGGCCCGGATACCGGAGAGGTCCGGCTCTTCGGTGCGTACCCGCAGGCCAGGTGCGGTCGGTCGGCGGCAGGAAGGCAGCGGGAAATCTTCCGGCGAACGGAGCGCGCAGAAGGTGACCGGGGTCGCCGGACCCTCCACCGGTGTCACCCGGCGGTCGTCGGCCCCGGGTTCCTTCTGCGCATGGTGGAGACAGTCGCCGAAAGGATCCGCGCCCGTCCGGGTGACCACGGCCGAGGAGTGGCCCGTACGGGCCGCCGAGACGACCACGTCGGCAGCCGACCCACCGAGAAATTTTCCGAACGTCTGCACTAGGGTCAGCGTTGCGCCGGACCGCGACGGAGAAAGATCAACTCCGCTGCGGCCCCTGGTGACCAGGTCGAAGAGCGGTGCTGACTCGGTCATGCGATGCTCCTTCGAGCTGCGGAGGATGCGGGTCCCGAGGGGCCTGTCGTCTCCCAGGTGTAGGACTCGGAGGGTGACGCTGTCAAGGGTTTGTTCTTACATTCTGACCTGCTAGTGAAATGATGTCTTAACAAAGTATTGACAGCGGACAGTTCCAAGGATTTGGATTCGGTCCCAACACGACTTGCCGTGTTCGTGGCACACGGCCCGGACCTCCGGGACCCGGGCCCGGGATCGCTAAGATCCCCACCCTCTCCCCGGTCGCACAGTGAGGTGCAGGAAAGATGGCTCGCTCTTCTCGCTCCCGCAGAATCGCCCCCGTTGTTGCCGCTGCCGCGGCAACGGCCCTGGTTCTCGCGGGCTGTTCCAGCAGTTCCGGTGGCAAGGACTCCGAGGAGGGTGACACCGACGCTTCCGCGGGCAAGGCCACCACCCCTCGGATGACCGTCGCCCTGGTCACCCACCAGGCGCCCGGTGACACCTTCTGGGACATCGTCCGCAAGGGTGCCCAGGCCGCCGCGGACAAGGACAACATCAAGCTCGTCTACTCGGCCGACCCGAACGCGGGCAACCAGGCCACCCTCGTCCAGACCGCGATCAACCAGAAGGTCGACGGCATCGCCATCACACTGGCCAAGCCGGACGCCATGAAGGATGTCGTGGCCAAGGCGACGGCGGCGGGTATCCCCGTAGTCGGCCTCAACTCGGGTCTGAGTGACTGGAAGACGCTGGGTCTCCAGCAGTTCTTCGGCCAGGACGAGTCCGTCGCGGGCGAGGCGTTCGGCAAGAAGCTGAACGAACTCGGCTCCAAGAAGGCCGTCTGTGTGATCCAGGAACAGGGCAACGTCGGCCTCACCCAGCGCTGCGACGGTGTGAAGAAGACGTTCACCGGCACGCTGGAGACCCTCAACGTCAACGGCACCGACATGCCGTCCGTCAAGTCGACGATCACCGCAAAGCTCAACCAGGACAAGGCCATTGACTACGTGGTCGCGCTCGGCGCCAGCTACGCGCTGACCGCGGTGCAGTCGGTGGGCGACGCCAACAGCAAGGCCAAGGTCGCGACCTTCGACCTCAACAAGGAGATGACCGACGCCATCACGAAGGGCGACATCCAGTTCGCGGTCGACCAGCAGCCCTACCTCCAGGGCTACCTGGCCGTCGACTCGATGTGGCTCTTCAAGAACAACGGCAACTACAGCGGTGGCGGTGAGCAGCCCGTGCTGACCGGTCCGGCCTTCGTCGACAAGTCCAACGTCGAGGAGATCGCCGAGTTCGCCGCGAAGGGCACTCGGTGATCTCGATGAGTCAGACAACGGCACC